>DASZCA010000191.1:0-6325 GCA_035943555.1 Verrucomicrobiia bacterium | reverse complement strand
CGGGAGTAGGTAGAAAGCGCAAATTTAGTTGCGGCAGACATATTGATTGTAAGGCAGGCGTTTGCCCGCGGCGCGTTTGAGGGCTTCGCTAACCCGCTGGCCGTCATTGAGTTTGCGCGTATCCCACCGGAAGGCGAACTCATCACAGTAGCGGTGCAGATGCGCTTTGCTCACGGCATGAAAGGTGCCCAGCAATCCGCGTTTGATCAAAGCGAAGAAAGATTCGGCCCCGTTCACCCCGGCAGTGGTGCCATCCGCCTTGGGCTCGGCATATTCTTGCCTTGAATGGTTCACCAGTTCGTGCCGTCCGCCCAGATGTCTGGTGATGGGATAAAGGAGGGTGTGATAAACCCGGCTTTGATCGGTGTTGACGATGGTGCCCTTTTCAATGTTTTCAAAAAGAAAATGCCCCACATTGTGCTGCGTTACTTGGGGCACGACTTTGAGGCGAACCTGGCCGCCCCGTTCCAACACGGCGACCACGGGGACTTTATTGGAGTTCTTGCGATAACCGGGCAGCACGGTTCGCGGGTCACCGGGCCGCGGTTTGCCGCCCACAAAAGTCTCATCCACTTCGCAGATGCCAGTGGTGTTTCCGAGTTTCGGCCGGTCCGCCGGGTCTTCCGCCAGCGCGAAGCGGATCCGGTGCATGAGGAACAAAGCCGACTTGTGGGTGATCTGGCAGTTGCGCTCCATCTCCCGCGCGCTCACGCCCTTTTTGCTGGCGCACATGCGCCAGAAGCCATAGGCCCAGTGTCGCAACGGCAATTTGGAAGCTTCGTAAATGGCGCCCGTGCGTACCGTGTATTGTTCACCGCAAGGACGGCAGCGCCAGAGATAACGTCGATTCCGCCCGCCGGCGCGGTCTTTCATTTTATAAACATTGGGATGCTGGCAATGCGGGCAGGCCGGCGAATTACCCCAGCGTTGCCGTTCAAAAAACTCCACGGCCGTCTTTTCATCACTACAGGCTTTGGGCAGGTGCTTGATAAGGTCCGACTTCGCAAGTTCAGGATGTTTTCGATCATTCATGGCCCGATTATCCATGAGTCACTTGGACACTGGCTGGGTAACCCCCCCCTTAAAAACCAAAATTTGCGCTATCTACCTACTCCCGAAATTTTTTATCGCCCCCGCCCTCAAAAATTCCGACACTGGCCCCGGTCATATCAAAATGAAGCCAGACCGCCCCCACCCCGCCGCCGAAATCCACGCGCTCACCCATCCCCCCGAACCGGCCGCACGGCCCGCCAGCCGTGACGAATCCCGGCTTTTGCTGGATCAAAAATTCCGCGCCCTCAACCAGCTTTCCGGCAACATCGCCCACGAATTCAATAACGTCATCGCCGGCATCCTCGGTAGCGCCGAGCTGGTGGCCATGGACATCCATGAGGGCCATCCCGCCTATGACTCGTTGAAGCAGATCTTTGAAGCCAGCAACCGCGCCCGCGAATTCCTTCACAAAGTCCGCATCTTCGCCCAGCGTCCGCCCGTGGATTGCAAGCCGGTCGCGCTCCCGCCCGTCATCGAAGAAGGCCTCCAGATCTTGCGTGGCATCATCCCCGAAAAAGTGGAACTCCAGTTCCACGGCCAGCCCGGCTGCCCGCAGGTCAGCGCGGATGCCATCCAGTTCCAGCAAGTCCTCATCGATCTCTGCCTTTACTGCTGGCAAGGGCTCCCGGAACGGCGCGGCGTCATCACCTTCGCCCTCACCAGCGGGCCGCTGGATGATAGATTCGCCGCCGCCCTGCCCCCCGGCGACTACGTCCATCTCGCCATCCAGGACGATAGCCACGGCCTCGAACCCAACGCCTTGAAAAAGATTTTCGATCCGTTTCACAACCGGCGTACCAGCAAAAAGATCGGCCTGGAACTGTTCCTCGCCCGCGAAACCATCCACGCCCACCAAGGCGAACTCACCGCCGAAAGCACCGCCGGCCAGGGCCTCGCCTTCCACATCCTCCTGCCCGTACTGTCCGCCAATTAAACGTGGCTTCGTTTGGCTTTTCATGCTCGTTTAAAGCCAAAATTTGGCTTTAAAGTGGGTTTTCAGTGGCTTTTCGTGGCTTTTTTGGGTTTGTTTTTTTAGCATCAAAACCATTATTTCATATCGATAAAATCAGGCGATCATTGCCTTTCCAAGTTGGGTTCGTTTCGTAATTTCATGTTTTTTAAATCCCACCCGGATTTTCACGAATAAAACGGCGCGCGGCTGTGCTCGCAAAACCAGCCGCAGCGTGTGACTTGCAACCGACGCCGAGGTCACCTCCGCGATGCCCATCGTTCCATTAGTCATTCGAAATTCGTCATTCATTGGTCATGTTTCCCCCAATCTGCCCCACCCGCTTGGACACAGGCTGTCCAACCCAAAAAATATTTTTATGCCTCGCAATCGATTTAAACTTTGGCTTCAGAGGATGGCGGGGGCTTGGCGTAACCCTCACGAACGGCTAAAATCCCGTGAGCGCTAACATGAGAAATCTGAGGCAAGATATAGAAACTGCCGTGAATGTTCGCCGGAAACGGCTGGCGGCGTATGAGATCCGGGAAGACTTTCCCTTGCTGCGATTGAATAAAAGCGTCCGCGCATATCAGGTGATCGCGACCTTTCAAACGCTCCCCATGACGCAAAGAATGGAGGTGGCCCTGGCGTTCGTCAGCGGAAACGGCAGCCCTGGAAACGGGCACGAACACCTCTTGAAACAGGCCTTCCATCTCCGGATGTCCAAACGCACGATTGATGAACTGGAATCCATGGCATTGGCGCCATCCCTCCTTGACCTGGATCTGGACGAAGATCGCTACCGGGAATTGCAAGGTGCGGACATCTTTGGTGCACTGATCCGGCACACTGAGGAAAACCTCAGGAAAGCCGAAATCAAAAAATGTTTCTTAGCGCGGTTTGAAAAGGCTTTTGCCGGAAAAATTCTTTCCGCCCGGCGCGGTGGGAAATATTACGAGCTGGTCGAGACGGTAAGCGGTTGGGATTTGATGACCCGGCTGGAATTCGGCGGGGAGCCCTTGAATCAGTTTCACTGTACCTTCCGGTTGGGACACCGTCAAATGGAAGGGCGCTTGCGTTTTTCCATCGGCAGTTTGCTGGGGCTTGGCGATCTGAGATGGAACGGCATCCGCCGGGAAACATTGGCTGAAGACGCCCAGATGGCCGTGCAACTCTGGGGCGGAATGCGCCATATCTTAATGGAAATCACCCAAAACGCAGAGTCAAACCCCACCCGTCAAACATAATACGCAGACGGCGCCTCAGAATGAATTTCTGATCGGGCCGGGCGTGCCATGTCGCCCGAAACCGCGTCTTAATTCTCAAGTCGGTAACACCTTTGACCGAACGCATCTTGATGGACATGGAAAAAAATTTGTGTATCGTGCCGCTCAAGGGACCGACCACATGATCAAAGATAAACTCAGCACCGCCCAGAAGGCGCTCCAGATCAATCTGGACGCCAAGAAATACGGTACTTTTGCCGAAATCGGCGCCGGCCAGGAAGTCGCCCGCTGGTTCTTCAGCGTCGGCAAAGCCTCCGGCACCGTTGCCAAGACCATTTCTGCCTACGACATGGCGGTCAGCGATGCCATCTACGGCCAGGCCGCCCGTTACGTCAGCCGCCAGCGTCTGCAGGCCATGCTCGACCTCGAATTCAGCCTCCTCGTCGGCCGGCTCGATAAAACGCGCGGCGACAAATGTACGTTTTTCACCTTTGCTGACACCGTCACCACCAAGCATATCTCCAAGCCCGGTGAAGAAGGCGGCCAAGGCTGGCTTGGCGTCAAATTTCAGACCGTCCCGCAGGCCGAGCCCTCCCAAGTCATCATCCACGCCCGCGCATTGGATTGGGAAACACCCCGTCAGCAAGAAGCCATCGGCCTCCTCGGCGTCAACCTCACCTACGCCGCTTTCTATCATAATGACGACCCGATCAGCATGATCGGCTCGTTGCTCGATGGCCTGACCAACCAGCGCATCGAGGTGGACATGATCAAATTCTCCGGCCCCGCCTTTCACAAGGTGGATAACCGGCTCATGGCCCTCCAACTGGTCGAACAATGGCTCACCGAAGCCGCCATGTTCACCGCCAATGGCGAAAGTGTCATCCCCAGCGAACTGCTTTACAAAAAACCCGTGCTGCTGGAACGCGGCAGTTTCCGCCCGCTCACCAATCCCATGCTCGACATGATGGACCGTGCGCACGAGATGTTCGTCAAGGAACCCGCCCTCGTCGGCGAAACCCCCGTCTCCATGTTCGAGATGACCCTGCGCCAGTTGCAGATCGGCGATGCCATCGATCATCAAGACTTCCTCGACCGCGTGGACACGCTCTGCGCCCTCGGCAAGCCCGTGTTGATCTCCAATTTCCTGCGCTACCATCGCCTCGTCACCTACCTCTCGCGCCACACGCAAAAGCCCATTGGCCTGCCGATCGGCCTCGTGCGGTTGCGCGACGTCTTGGACGAAAAATTTTACACCGACCTCCCCGGCGGCTTGATGGAATCCTTGGGCCAGCTCTTTAAAAACGGCGCCAAGATGTACGTCTATCCGTCGCTCGACAAGAAGACCGGCAGCCTCACGACCGTGCAGAATCTCGAGGTCGCCCCGCACCTGCGTCATCTCTACAAACATTTGGTGGATAACCAGTTCATCGTGGATATCACCACCTTCAACCCGGATTCGCTAAAGATCTATTCCGGTGAAGTCCTGGCCAAGATCCATTCCGGTGATGAATCTGTCGCGCAACTCATCCCGCCCGCCATCGCCGACGTCATCAAAGAAAAGAAACTCTTCGGCTGGGGTAAGGCCGCAACGGTAAAAGCGTAATTCACGGCGTGATCGAGAGAACATTGCTGGCATCAATGATACCAGCGTGGTAGGGCACGCCGCTTGATTACTACCCTCTGAGCTTCCTCAAATTGAGCGCCCACAAAATCGCGCCAGCGTCTTGGAGTGCGGCAGTCCCCTGCCGCTTTCCTGAAGTTTTACACAAATCAACACGCGCTAAAATGGTGACTCCAAAATCTTCCATCCTCGCCCCTCCGCCCCCTACTTCGCATCCGCCGTCAGCGATAAAAATATCTCCTCCAACGCCCCCGCTGAACCCGTCTGCTGCCGCAATTCATCCCGCGTACCGACGGCGATAAGCTTGCCGTTATTGATGATGCCGATGCGGTCGGACATCTCCTCCGCGATGCTCAATTGATGCGTGGAAACCAGCACGGTCATGCCTGCAAGCGAACGTTCTTTCAGCACGTCTTTCACCACACGCGCATGCTGCGGGTCCAGCCCAACCATCGGTTCATCGATCACAAACACCTCCGGATCGTGCAGCAACGCCGAGACGATGGCCACGCGCTGGCGCGTGCCGTGTGAAAGACCTTCGAGGGCGCGATCGGCAAATTCCTTGAGATGAAAGCGCGCGACCAGTTCCTGCGCATTCTTTTCGATGCGCGCGGCGTCCAATTGGAACAACTGGCCGGTGAAACGGAAGAATTCCCACGCGGTGAGCTTGTCGTAAAGAAACGGAAAATCCGGGACATAAGCCAGGCGGCGGCGCGCCTCGAGCGGTTGCGTCTGGATGTCAAAACCGCAGATGCGCGAGCTTCCCGAGGTTGGCTTGATGAGGCCGGTGAGCAGCTTGATGGTGGTGGTCTTGCCGGCGGCGTTGGGCCCGAGCATCGCAAAAAATTCGCCGCGCCCGATCTTGAGCGAGACGTCGTCCACCGCGGTGAGGTCGCCGAATTTTTTTACGAGGTGATCCAGTTCAATCATGGTTTGCTCCACTCATCGATGCGCGCGCTGATGCCGCCGGGCAGGTCCACGCGCAAAACTTCGCCTAGCGTGCTGACATCCACCGTGATGGTGTGTCCGAGCGCGCCGGTTTCCAGCCGGTACACGGGTACGGCCTCGGTGCCTATCTTCACGCGGGTGCGGCGGGCGTCCCAGGTGAGTTTCTGGCCCTCGCCGCCAGGCGTGAAATCCGGCAGATCGATCGTTCCCAGCAGCGCATCGGCAAAATTTCCGGCGAAGGCGCGCACCAGGGCGTCGGGATTCTGCAGTTCGTCGAAGGTGAGGTCGCGTTCAATGGCCATGGCCTCGCCGCTTATCTTGACGTGGACGATCTGGTTCGTGGCCAATGAATGCAATTCCACCACGGCGAACCGCGAGGTGATCTTGAGGTTGAATTCCTGCCATTGCCGGGCCGAGGTGAAAAGCACCCGCCCGTCGAACTTCAGCCGGTTGGTGAAATCTCCCAGCGCCACATTGCCGGCCAGATGAACCTGATAGCCCGCCCGCTTGACCAGTCCTTCCGGG
>DASZCA010000190.1:0-12478 GCA_035943555.1 Verrucomicrobiia bacterium | reverse complement strand
GTGCCACCGTTGTACAATCCAAATTGGACGATTCTCAAAACCCAAAAAAGTTAGTCTTATAAAATGATAAAAAAGATGGTGCTCTGCTAAATCGTTTTCCTGCTTTGCCTTTGTCGCCCGCGATTTAATCCCCTCATTGACCCTCAAACCACCCGCCATGCAAAACATAAGGATGATACCGATAAGCCAGCCCGCAAAACCGCTTGATGATCTGCGCCGCCCCCATGTCATTGTAGACGCTGAACGTTAGTCGCCACGGAACGCCGTTGGTCGGTTGCGCCACGGAAAACTGTCCGGCGGCTCCCGGATCAAGCGTGGTACGCCACCACCAGAGATTGGTGATGCCTTGGTCATGTTCATATTCCAAAAACCTCGCTTTGCGGATGACAATCGGATTGGATCCCGGTTTGATAAACGAAACCTGTTCCCGACTGGGATTTTGATTCTTGCCCCCGCCCGCATTTGCTGTTTTATTGTCAGTCTAGGGGCGACGCGTGATTATTTCCACGGGTTGTCATTCAGGTATAAGCTTTTACAAAGCACCTTCAACCTTTCCCCGGCACCGCCACCGCCATTTTTTGCAGCAGGCCGACCTCGGTTTTATCATCCAACATCGCCCGCACCGTGCGGGCCAGGCTCGCGGGCGTGTACGGTTTGGGCAGGAACAGTACCCCCGGCTCCAGCGACTTGTGATGGATGGATTCGTCCATGTAACCGGAGGTCAGCAGGATTTTCAGCGTGGGATACGTTGCTTTCAGCCATTCCGCCATTTCTTTGCCGCCCATGAGCGGCATGATGACATCGGTGATCACCAGGCTTATTTGCGAGCCCTTGTGCCGTTCCGCCATGCGTACGCCGTCCTGACCGTTCGCAGCGAGCAACACCGTGTACCCCAGTTTTTCCAAGATGCTGCAGGCCAGATGCCGTACCGATGGCTCGTCTTCCACGACCAGCAGCGTCTCCTTCCCGCGCGGCAGCGGCCCGGGCGGGGGTTGCGTGGCTGTGATCGCGAGCGGTTCCTGGACGCGCGGGAAATAGACCTTGAACGTCGTGCCACGGCCAATCTCGCTGTCCACGTCAATGTGTCCGCCGGATTGCTGCATGATGGTCCGGCAGGTCGCCAGGCCCAGGCCGGTGCCTTTGCCCTTCGGCTTGGTGGTGAAAAAAGCCTCGAACAGTCGCGCTTTCACTTGATCCGTCATGCCGGTGCCCGTGTCAGTGACGCTGAGCATCACGTAATCGCCGGCCATCACCCCCGGATGGGCCTTCGCAAAGGCCTCATCCAGCGCGACATTCTCGGTGGCGATGGTGAGCCGGCCACCCTCGGGCATGGCGTCGCGGGCGTTGACCACGAGGTTTATCAGTACTTGGCCGATATAGCCGGAGTCCGCCTTCACGCGGCCGATCTCCTTTCCGGGCACGATGGTCATCGCGATGTTTTCATCGATGAGCCGGCGCAACATTTTGTCGATCTCGATCACCGTGGTGTTGATGTCCAGTACGACGGCCTGCACCGTTTGCTTGCGGCTGAAGACCAGCAACTGCCGCGTCAGCCCGGACGCGCGGTCGGCGGCATGCATGATCTGCTCGGTATACATCCGCAGCGGGCTCTCCTCGGTCAGATCCCGCCGGATCAGGTCGCTGTAGCACATGATGACTGCGAGGATGTTATTGAAGTCATGGGCCACGCCGCTGGCAAGATGGCCGATTACTTCCATTTTTTGCGCTTCTATGACCTGCGCCTCCAGTTTCTTGAGCCGGGTGATATCATGACTGTTCTTGGAGGCACCGAGTATCTGGCCATCATGGGCCTCGATCGGGGTAAATCCGACGGACACGTTGACCAGACTGCCGTCTTTCCGTCGCCGTACGGTGTCAAAGGCCGGCACCTTCCGTCCGGCTTTGACCTCCTTCATGGTCGCCAAATACTCTTGATAGTGATCGGGCGGGTACAGGATGGCGATGGGGCTGCCGATGATTTCTTCGGCCATGAAGCCGTACAGGCGCTCCGCGCCGTGATTCCAGCCGATGATGATGCCATCCACCGTCTTGCTGATGATGGCATCGTCCGAATATTCGATGATGGCTGCCAGCCGGAAGGCCTCCACTTTTTCGCCTTGGGTCTGCGCGACAGGTCCGCCCGCCCGCGTGTCTGGCCGATGATCGATATTCATGTTATATCCCACGTCCTTTCATTTCCGCCCGCCGCGATATTTGAAAAACGCACTCTATTGTGTCAGAACCGCTTTCGGCCTGCCATGGGTGTCCACCCGTTGATTCCGACTATGCTCCGATTAAGCCACTAAGCAAGCCTTTTAGCCCGGATTCAGGAATGGGATCTGGTAACGCCTTTCGCGACGACAGGGAGACAATCAAACCCGCCCTCCGTTTCACTTTGACGCTGCGCCCGGCATCGCGTAGCGTGTTCACTCGTTTTTTAACCACATTTATCGAAGATTTGCTGTGAAATTTTTAAGAGCCCTGTTTCCGTCCCGCAATGACCGCGAGGTGAAGAAGATTCGCCCCATCGTCGACAAGGTCAATGCCGCGGAGGCCGTCATCAAATCGCTGTCGGATGACCAGTTGCGCGCCAAAACCGCCAAGTGGAAGGCGGAGCTTGCCCAGATCGACGACAAGGAGGAACTCGCCCGCAAGCTGGATGAAATCCTGCCGGAAGCCTTTGCCGTGGTCAAAAATGGCGCCCGCCGCCTGTGCGGGCAGGACGTCATCGTCCGCGAACATCCCATCCGCTGGGAAATGGTGCATTTTGATGTGCAGTTGATCGGCGGTTATGCGCTGCACACGGGACACATCGCCGAAATGGCGACGGGTGAAGGCAAGACGCTGGTCGGCACATTGCCGGTGTATCTGAACGCCCTCACCGGACGCGGGGTGCATGTGGTGACGGTGAACGATTACCTCGCTTCGCGTGACTCGGAGTGGATGGGCGCGCTCTATAAATTCCTCGGCCTGACGGTCGGCTGCATCATGCATGATCAATCGCCGGATGTGCGCCGTCAGCAGTATGATTGCGACATCACCTACGGCACGAACGCGGAGTTTGGTTTCGATTATCTGCGCGATAACGGCATGGCGCGTCGCCGCGAGGAGCAGGTGCAGCGCGGACATTATTTCGCGATCGTGGACGAAGTGGATTCCATCCTCATCGACGAAGCGCGCGTGCCCTTGATCATTAGCGGTCCGGCGGTGCGGACATTTGATGAACAATATGCGCAGTGGAAACCGACCGTGGAAGGGTTGGTCCGTGCGCAGCAACAGCTTTGCAGCCGTTACTTGAAAGAGGCGGGGGAACTGATCAAGAAGCTGGACCCGGCGGAGGGCAAAAAAATTGAGAACGCCGCCGAACTGGAACGGCAGATCGGTCTGCTGCTCTTCCGCGTGAAGACGGGCCAGCCGCGTTCGGAAGAATTGATGAAGATCCTGGAGAATCCGCAATTGGCGGGGCTCATGAACCAGGCGGAACTGTCCTTGCACAAGGATCAGAAGAAGGAAGAGCTTTATCAGGAGAAAGAGCAGTTGCTCTATGCGATGGATGAGAAGAGCCATGAAGCGGATTTGACGGAGAAGGGCCGTAATTACATCAACCCGCAAGATCCGGACGCCTTCGTGCTGCCCGATCTCTCCACGCAATTGCATGATGTGGATGCCGGCGCGGAAACCGATGCGCGCAAGCGCATGGAGGCGAAGGCGAAATTGCAGGCGGAATTCGAGGCGAAAGCCCAGAAGATCCACGCCATCTCGCAATTGCTCAAGGCGTACAGCCTGTACCAGCTCGACGTGGAATACGTCGTGCAGGAAAACAAGGTCATCATCGTGGACAAGAACACGGGCCGCTTGATGAGCGGCCGCCGCTGGAGCGACGGTTTGCACCAGGCCGTGGAGGCCAAGGAAGGCGTGGCCATCGAGCGCGAGACGCAGACGCTGGCGACGATCACGATCCAAAACTATTTCCGCCTCTATACCAAGCTGGCCGGCATGACCGGCACGGCGGAGACGGAGGCGACGGAATTTTTCGACATCTACAAGCTCGGCGTGATGTCCATCCCGCAGAACCGTCCGAACGTCCGCAAGGATTCGGACGATTCGGTGTACAAGACGCGCCGTGAAAAATTCAACGCAGTGGTCGCGGAGATCAAGACCATGCACGCGCAGGGGCGGCCGGTGCTGGTCGGCACGGTTTCCGTGGAGACGAGCGAAATGCTCTCGCGCATGCTGAAGAAGGAAGGGCTGATCCATTCCGTTCTCAACGCGAAATATCACCAGTCGGAAGCGGAGATCGTTTCCCGCGCCGGTCAGCGCGGCGCGATCACCATCGCCACGAACATGGCGGGCCGTGGCACGGACATCAAGCTGGGGCCGGGCGTTCCTGACGTCGGCGGGTTGCACGTGCTGGGCACGGAGCGGCATGAATCGCGCCGCATCGACCGGCAGTTGCGCGGCCGTTGCTCGCGCCAGGGCGATCCGGGTTCCTCGCACTTTTTCATCTCGCTGGAAGACGATCTGATGCGCCTGTTCGGCAGCGATCGCATCGTGAAATTGATGGAGCGCATGGGCCTTGAAGAAGGCGAAGAATTGAAGCACGGGTTGCTCAACCGTTCTATCCAGCAGGCGCAAAAGCGCGTGGAAGGCCATAATTTTCAACAGCGCAAACGCACGTTGGAATATGACGACGTGATGAACAAGCAGCGCGAAGTCGTCTACGGCTTCCGCAACGAGATCATCAACGGCGAGGACGTGCGCGACCGCCTGATGGACATCATCGAGGAAGTCGTGGTGCTGAAGGTGGACCAGTTCACCGCGGCGGACACGGACATCTCGGAATGGAAAGTCCGCCAGTTGCATGACTGGGTGAACTTGAATTTCCCGCTCGGCATGCCCGAGGCGGAGATCGTGAAAGCCGCGCAGTCCGGCAAGGAACGGCCCGTGGCCGGCTCGTTGTTCGACGGCTTGAGCGAGGCGCAGTTCGCGGTGTGCAATTTCATCAGCGACGCCATCCGCAAGGCGTACGAACTCAAAGTCAGCTTCGAAGAACCGGAGAAGCTGGTGAACGTGGAGCGTTACACGATCCTGCAAGCCATCGACAAGATGTGGCAGGAACACTTGTACGAGATGGACAGCCTGCGCCAGAGCATCGGCCTGCGCGCGCACGGCCAGCGCGATCCGTTGCTGGAATACAAGGCGGAGGCGTTCAAGATTTTCGATGAATTGATGGTGAACATCAAAACGGAGATCTGTCACAACGTCTTTCGCAGCGCGTCGTCGCTGATGGCGTTTGAGAACTTCATGCGCAATGCGCCGCAGCAGACTTTGCATGAGAACACCGAGGCCTTCGGTGGTACCAGCACCGCTCCGGCCGCGCCCGCGGCGGGTGGCAAAAAGGCCAGCGACATGGTGAGCGAGGCCGCGCAGGCGGCGGAATCGCAGGCGAAGGCCAAGCCCGTGCGCACCGGCCCGAAGGTCGGCCGCAACGATCCGTGCCCCTGCGGCAGCGGCAAGAAATACAAGAGCTGCTGCGGGAAGTGATCCCGGCCAGTTTGTCACCGGCGAAATATATTCTACCTGATTCCCATCATGTATCGCATCGGCATTGACCTTGGCGGAACCAAGATCGAGGGCGTGGTTCTGGACCCGCAGGGCAAGGAGGTCATCCGCAAGCGCATCGCGACCGAACGTGAGCACGGGTATCAGCATATCCTGAACCGGCTGAAATCCATCCACGACGAACTCGCCGGCGCCGTGTCCGGGCAGCCGACGACGTTCGGCATCGGCACGCCGGGCGCGCTTTCGCCGCGCACGGGCCTGCTGAAAAATTCCAACACCGTCTGCATGAACGGCCAGCCCGTGAAGGCTGACCTCGAAAAACTTCTCGGCCGCAAAATCGAAATCCAAAACGACGCGAACTGTTTTGCGATGGCGGAAGCGTTGCTCGGCGCGGGCCGGGGAAAGAACCTCGTGTTCGGCGTGATCATCGGCACGGGCTGCGGCGGCGGCATCGTCTACAAAGGCGAAGTGTTCAACGGCAAACAGGCCATCGCGGGCGAGTGGGGGCACATGAGCATCGATCCGTCGGGACCGCTCTGTTTTTGCGGCCAGCGCGGTTGCACCGAGACGTACATCAGCGGCGGCGGTTTGGAAAATCGTTACGCGGAAAAATATGGTGTGCGCCGCCCGCTCAAAGACGTGGTGAGCGAATATGTTGCGGGTGACCCGCGCGCGACGGAATTCATGGGCGAATTTTTTGACCGCTTCGGCCGCGCGATCGCGAACCTGATCGACATCCTTGATCCGGACATCATCGTGCTGGGCGGCGGTGTTTCCAATGTCCCCTCCGTCTACACCGAAGGCGTGGCGGCGGTGAAGAAATATGTTTTCAACGACGAACTGGAAACGCCGATCGTGAAACATCAATTGGGTGACTCTGCCGGGGTGCTCGGCGCGGCGTTGGTGGGCATTTAAAACAGAAATTTTCCAAAATAGCTTGCAAGGGCGGCACGCTGTTTGCTAAAAGCAAATCGTTTGCAACTAGGAAAGCGTCATTTTAAGCTCCGCAGCAAGGCGAGCATCGCCCTGTTATTGGCCGCGCTTGTCCTGCTGTTGGACGCCATGGCGGCCTGTCCGGCGTTGCATGAACTGATCCACAAAGACGCGGGCCAGGCGGAACATCAATGCGGCGTCACGCTCTTCGCCCACGGCCAGGTGGACTCGGCGACGGTCGATGTGCCGGTGATCGCCAGCGCACTTCCCATCGCAATCACGCCGCAGGTCGTCTTTTCCATTTTTAGCCCGGCCATCCAAAATCTTCCGGCCGGCCGCGCCCCGCCCGTTCTTCCTGCCGTTGCCTGATCCATCGTTTTCAGCCGGCGAAATTTGCCCGGTCTGGAATTGTTTCCAAAATTAGTTTCCGAAATTAAAAACCTTTGCGTTGCGCCGTGGGCGTGGCGCACGGGCGCGGATGCCATGAAGCATTCGTGAGTTGTTTAAATCATTAACCCTTTAAGATCATGAAAAGTTTTACCTCGCAGGATAAAAGTAGTCGCAGCCTTTATTGGTCGGTCATTTCATTCGTCGCCCTGTCATGTGGCGGCACAGCGCTGGCGCAGACGAACGGTCCGGCCGCATCGGGCGTTTCCACCAACGTGACGGACCTCGGCAACATCACCGTCGTCGGCCAACTGGACCAGGCGCGCAGCCAGATCGTGCCGAACCTCGGCGCGACGGCGTATACGCAAACGAAGGAACAGATCGAATCCTCATCACAAGGCGGCAACGCGCCGTTCGGGCAGGTGATCCTTCGTGCGCCCGGTGTGGCGCAGGACAATGCGGCATCTAACGGCCTGCACGTTCGCGGCGAGCACGCGAACTTGCAATACCGCATCAACGACGTGTTGCTGCCGGAGGGCATCTCCGGTTTCGGCCTGGAACTCGACCCGCGCTTCGTGGATTCCATGCAACTCATCACCGGCTCTTTGCCGGCGCAGTATGGTTTCCGCACGGCGGGCGTCATCGACATCCAGACCAAGAGCGGTGCGTTTCAAAACGGCGGCGAAGTCTCCATGTACGGCGGCAGCTACGATACGGTCCGTCCGAGTTTTGAATACGGCGGTGCGGACGGTAAATTCAATTACTTCGTCAACGGCAGTTTCGATCACAATGCGCTGGGCATCGAAAATCCGGCGGCCAGCCACAGCGCCATCCATGACATCACGGACCAGGAAAAGCTCTTCACCTACATGTCCTACCTGATTGATGATACCAGCCGCGTGAGCTTCATCGGCAGCGCGTCGTACAGCGATTTTCAGATTCCGAACACGCCGGGTTTGCCGGTCGGCACGGCGTCCGACCCGGCGGCCACGCCATGGAACACGGCCGGCAGCGGCTTGCCGGGCACGTTTGATTCTTCCGCGCTGAATGAGAATCAAAATGAGCAAAACTATTACGGCGTGATCAGCTATCAAAAAACGGCGGGCAGTCTGGATTATCAGCTTTCCGTTTTTGCCCGTAACAGCAGCGTCCATTTCACGCCCGATCCGGTGGGCGATCTTTACTTCAACGGTGCGGCCAGCGACGTGGCGCGCAAACTGTACAGCGCGGGCGCGCAACTTGATGGCAGCTTTGAGTTGAACGACAAGCACACGATTCGCGGCGGCGCGATGTTCTTGGGCGAGTATGTGGTGGAAGATTCGGCCACGACCGTCTTTCCCGTGGATGGCAACGGCACCCCGACCGGCCCGGCGTTTCCCATCGTGGATGATAACAACCTCCACGGCCTGTTCACCGGCATGTATCTGCAAGATGAGTGGAAGGTGCTCGACAAGGTGACGATCAATTATGGCGCGCGCCTGGACATCTTCAATTCATCGTTCGATAACGAATGGCAGATCAGTCCGCGCGTGAACCTCATCTGGCAACCGCGCGAATCGACGACGGTGCACGCGGGCTATTCGCGCTACTTCACGCCGCCGCCGGTGGAGGGCGTTTCCGGCGGCTCGGTGGCAAAATTTGACGGCACCTCGAACTCGACCGGCAATGATCAGGACGATCCGGTGAAAGCCGAGCGTGCGGATTATTACGACATCGGCATCAGTCAAAAACTCGCGCCCGGCCTGACGGTCGGTTTGGACGGTTATTACAAACACGCCCACAATCAACTGGACGACGGCCTGTTCGGCCAGACGCTGATCCTCTCCGCCTTCAACTACGCCAAAGGAGAGATCTACGGCGTGGAGGCCACCGGCAGTTTCGAGCGCGGCGGATTTTCCACCTACGCGAATCTCGCGCTGTCCGTCGCGCGCGGCGAGGACTGGAACTCCTCGCAATTCCTGTTCGGCGCGGACGGCGCGGGCAGCGATCTGGCCTACGTCCGCAATCACTGGATTTATCTCGATCACGACCAGCGTGTGACCGGCTCGTTCGGCGCGGCGTACACGTGGAAAGAGGGTGCCAAGAACAGCACGCGTGTTTATGTGGATGCGTTGTACGGCAGCGGCCTGCGCACGGATGCCACTGACAGCTCGGGTGAAAATGTCCCGAACGGCGGCAGCGTACCGGGTTACTACTCGGTGAACCTCGGCGCGGAACAAAGTTTCAAGATCGGACGGACCGAGATTTTGAAAGCCCGCCTGGACATCGTGAACGTCACGGACAATTCCTATGAACTGCGCGATGGCGGCGGCGTGGGGGTGAACGCCGCGTCGTTCGGCGAACGCATCGGCTTCTTCGGCTCGATCAGCCTGGTGTTCTAAATGAAAACGGGGGTTGCGCCTTCCTCCGGCGCAGCCCCTCATCAAAATAAATCTATGATTAAAATTTTTCTCAATGGCGGCCCGATCATGTGGCCGTTGCTGGTGTGTTCCATCGTGGCTTTGGCCACGGCGCTCGAACGTTTTTTCTTTATCGGACGCGAACGGACTCGGCGACAACCGGAAGTCGTTGAAGATGTTTTGAAGCGGGTTGAGCATCACGATCTGGATGGGGCGATCAAAGCCGGTCACGGTAGCCGCGATTTTATCGTGCGCGTGCTGACCTCCGCGTTGTCGCATCGGGCGGAATCCTTTTCCAGTGCCGTGTTGCGGGCGGCAAATCATGAGTTGAAACAATTCAACCGCGGCCTTGCCGTGCTGGACACGATCATCACGCTCGCGCCGTTGCTGGGATTGCTTGGCACCGTCACAGGCATGATCCACGCGTTCGGGCTGCTGGGCGGGCGTGAGTTGGATGCACCGCAAGCCATTACCGGCGGCATCGCGCAAGCGCTTACCGCGACTGCGTTCGGCCTCGGCATCGCGATCACCGCATTGATTCCGTTCAACTATCTCAACAGCCGTCTGGAAGAGGCCCGGCATGACATCGAGGATGCATCGACGCAACTCGAGTTACACCTCGACCATTGTAAGGCGTGTGCTGTGAAGGAGGGCCAGTCGTGACCATCCCCTCGCCACGCGGGCGGAAACGGGCGCGTATCGAGATCATCCCGCTGATCGACGTCATCTTCTTTTTGCTGGCGACGTTCATGATGGTCTCGCTCTCGATGGTGAAGAACAACGCCATCAAAGTGAACCTGCCCGCCGCCGTGACGGGTGCGCCGCAGGAGCGCGATGATCGCACGATGATCACGGTGACCAAGGATGGTGATCTGTATTTCAACAAGGAAATGCTGCCATTGGCGCAATTGCCCGCACGATTGGTGCAACTAAGGGCGCAATCGCCGGAACCGAAGGTTTTCATCAACGGTGATGAAAAAGCGTTGTTTGGTTCGGCGGTCGAAGTGTTGGACGACCTGCGCGTGGCCGGCATCACGAAAGTGGCGATCGATACCAAATTGAAGCAATGAAACGAGGGTTGCTCATCTTTTACGCGGCCGCCGTGATGCTTCATGCCGGTGTGCTTTTTTTATTCAAGCCGTCCGTGCCGTCACCACCCGCAAAGGTCATCGATGAAACGTACGTCGATGTGGCGTTGAGCCGCCCGCCGGAACCGGAGCCGCCCAAGCCGGTAGCAGTGCCGCCGCCACCTAAAATTGAAACTCCACCGCCAAAGCCTGAGGAAAAAACGGAACCGCCACCGCCGATAAAACCGGAGATGACCGTTCCTGAGCCGCCCGCACCGCCGCCGGAGCCGAAGCCAGTGATCGTTCCGCCGCCTCCGCCCAGGGCAAAGGATGAATATGTTTCAGTGAGCGAGCCGAAATATGCGGACCGGGTGGAACCGGTTTATCCTGAGCAAGCCCGGCACCGCCATGAGCAAGGGAACGTCGTGCTGGCACTGTTCATCAATGAGTCGGGTGTGCTGGACCGGGTGGAAGTGATCAAAAGCTCCGGCTTTCCCTTGCTGGATGGCGCCGCCATCAAGGCGGTGAAGCAGTCGCGGTTTGTTCCCGCTCTGGAAAATGCCGTGCAAGTCCGTTCGCATGCGGAAGTGACGGTCGCGTTCCGGCTGCAATGAACCGGCGTCCGGTTTTGACATTCCGGCCAAAAAACCTTGCGCCAACGGCGTTTTTTTGAAATTTTGCGAATGATTTGCAACTCGTGGCACGTCATTTCAAACCGCACGGCAAGGCGTTCATCGCCGCGTTGCTGGTTGCTTTGGTGCTGCTGCTGGATGCGATGGCGGCCTGTCCCTCGCTGCATGAACTGATCCATCAGGACGCGAATGCCTCCGACCATCATTGCGTGGTCACGCTTTTCGCCCACGGTCAGGTGGATTCGGCCACCGTTGAAGTGGCCGCCGCCGGGCCATTGGTTTCCATCGAAACGACGTCTCAGTTTGAATTTTCCGTTTTCACCCCGGCCATCCAGAATCTGCCTGCCGGTCGCGGTCCGCCGGTTTCTCTCCTCCATTCCTAAAAGTTCCCCGGTCTTCACAGGCCGGGTTTCGTCGGTCCATTTAACCTGAATTATTTCGGCGTCGTGCTTTGAAGCATGGGCTGTTTGGTAAATTGTGAAATCATTTAAGAATCGCGCTTTTCGTCAAAGCCATTGGTGTGCCTTGGCCTTGATCATTGCCTTGGCCGGGCCGGCCGGTTGCGCGGTGGGTCCCAATTTTAAGCGCCCGGCGGCTCCGGCGGTCGGCGACTACACAGGCCGGCCGCCGACGGACACGGTGGCCACCACGAATATTGTCGGCGGCGCGGCCCAACGTTTTACCAAGGGCAGCGATATCGCCGGAGATTGGTGGACGTTGTTTCATTCCAAGGCGCTTAATCAACTGATCGAACTGTCGCTGACGAACAATGCCGATTTGAAGGCGGCGCAGGCGGCCTTGACCATGGCGAAAGAAAATACGCTGGCTCAGCGCGGCTCTTACTTTCCCAGTGTCTCGGGAAGTTTTTCCGCGACCCGCCAGAAGCAGCCCGGAACCATCGCACCCACGCCCAGTTCAAACGCATTTCAATATAACCTGTTCACCCCGCAGGTCAGCGTTTCCTACTCGCCGGATGTGTTTGGCGCGAACCGCCGGTCCATGGAATCGTTGCGGGCACAAGAGCAGGGCGCCCGTTATCAGATGATCGCGGCGTACACGACGCTCACCGCGAATGTCGTGGTCACGGCGATCCAGGAGGCGGCGACGCAAGCGCAGATTGATGCGACGCGCGAATTGGTCAACCTCAACTCCAACATGGTGGAAATCCTGCGGTACCAATTCTCCAAGGGCTACGCCGGACGTTTGGACTTGGTGGCGCAGGAATCGCAGTTGGCGCAGATGATCGCCACGCTGCCGCCGTTGCTCAAACAGGAAGCCCAGCTTCGTGACCTGCTGGCGGTCTTGGCCGGCCGGTTCCCCAATCAGCAGCCGATGGAAAAATTTGACCTCGCGACGTTGCAATTGCCGGTGGAAATACCGGTGAGCCTGCCGTCCCAACTGGTGGCGCAGCGGCCGGATGTGTTGCAAGCGGAGGCGAATCTGCACGCCGCGAGCGCGCAGATCGGCGTGGCCATCGCCAACCGGCTGCCGAATATCA
>DASZCA010000189.1:0-6716 GCA_035943555.1 Verrucomicrobiia bacterium | reverse complement strand
CCTGCACGCCAGCGGGCAAAAGTGTTCCGGCACCTCCGGCTGCCCCGACATCTGGGAGCTTGAAGACGGCGATTTCGCCGTGATTGGCACGGACATCACCGATGCCGCCACGTCGCAACTGCCGCCGACCGCTGGCTGCGGTCCCGACGAGCGGGTTGTCCGTTTGCCGCGCAGTCTTCTGGTCAAAGCCAAGGGTCACATTCCCGACTGACCGCTCCGTTCGCGATAAAATCTTGCGAAGGTAGGATGCCATTCTGCGTATCCACTTGAAACACAAGGCAATTTAATGATTGAAACGTACAGGGGGGGGGGGGCTATATATTGGGGCAATTCTCTTTAGGGGAAATTCACGGGTAAAGGGTAACGACAAACACCAAGGAAACATCGTGAAAGATGTTTCAAAAATCACCGGAAGCGTCAAAATATGCTTTCGGATTGAAAGAATTACATGAGGAAAATATATCCGGTTCTGGTAGGGATTGTCTTGGGCCTTGCTTCTGGCATCAGCTCTGCCCAAGTGGAATTGTCGGGACAACCGGATTCCATCGTCCAAATCACGGCGGAGGCCGAGGGGCTGTCGCAAGTCGATCCGACCACGCTCCCGCTGATTGCGCCATGCTGGTGGACGGTTTTCCCGGATAGCGGTCCGCTGCCGATGCCGTGCCCGCCCTTGGACTTGTCCGTGCCGATATATGAGATGGATGACGGAACCTATTTGGTGGACGAGACGGGCGGCGCGGTGAGCATGAGCATCCCGCAAAGCGGTGGGATGCGGACCATGACGAGCAGGGCTGTCGCTTCTGCCATCGACCGACAAGGCAACGCCATCGCCGACCTGATTGAGCAAATTCAAGAAAGACAGTTTGAGCACAGCATGGTGATGGCATTTGGCATGGATTTGCCAACACCCGACGACGATGGAGGCGATGTGGGCGGAACGAATTCATTCAACACCAGTTTTGCACCGCTCGATTACGGAACAAATTTGTGGATTGCCCAGCCGACCGTGACAAACGCCTGGCTCACGGGCATCGGCACTAATACTATCGCGGACGTTCAATACGAAATCCAGTCTCGCTCCAACCTCGCTCAATTCGACTGGCAATCCGAGGGGTTCTTTCTCGGCTCAGAAGCAACCAATTGGACGCCGTTGGGGGTAGCGCAAAACGGGAGGACAAACCTTTTCATCAGGCTGCGCTCGTGGGCGGATACGGATAATGTTGGAATTCCTGATTGGTGGCAGCTGCAATATTTTGGTTATGTCGGCATAGACCCCTATGGCAACCCCGAAGGTGACGGGTTCAATAACATCTACAAATACCAAAATGGATTGGATCCCAATGCCTTTGCATCGCCGCCCGCTCCAGGCAACTTTGTTGCGGTTCAGAGCACCACTGGAACCAATGTCCTTCTTAGATGGAGTGCGGCCCAAGGCGCGGTGACGGGTTACACAATCGTGCGGGGATCTTTCAACGATGCCACTTCTGAGTACGATTACACTACAGTCGCCGTTGCGAGTTCCACTACTAACTCATACCTTTATCTTGGGGCCATCCAGACCTCCGACGACCTTAACGATTTTTATAGCCTGACCGCCGACTATCCCAGCAGCGGGTCTTCGGACACAATTTACGCCGACATTTACCCAATGGACTACGTTCCGCCGGCCCCTCCAACCCCGGTTTACAACATTGCGGTCTTGGCCAAGCTCATCCGCAATTCGACTGGCCGCTGGCAGCTAATGTTTTCAGGTTTGCCTGCAAACGCCCAGAGCATAAACCTGATTTGGTTGGATACAAACAGGGTTTCCTCGACACAAAATATTTCCACCAATCTCGTGGTTGGCGGGGTTTATCAATTTGCGGATACAAACGCAGTCAGCCATTTGGGAAATATTCTTTCAGTCCAGGGAATGGATGCGAATGGCGAATCGGGGCAGGCTTCGCAAGCCGGGACTTTGGCAAATGATGCGCCGTACTTCGTGGATGGCCGCGAGCACATGAAGCAGAATCTGAGCTTTCTGATTCGGGCTGCGGGCACCACATTGCCATATAAAGGGGAAAGCTGGTCCGGCGGTCTTCTCGCCGGAAATTACAATCAGGCCGCAACCGGTTTTGAGGAATTCAGCTTCTTGCATCACGGTTCTTGGGGGACTACAAGCGCGTTTAACCGTTGGACTGGTGGAGTTGACGTGGATAATTCGTATTCGGTTTTGGACAATCTGTGGCCATTTGCCGCAAACTACGAACTTGATAACTTCTTTCTCGATACCAGCACCTACACGAATTTATCAACTGTTTTTGACGATGGGTACGGGGGGAATCAGCCGTTTCAATTCCGGTTTCAGCCTGATTTCACCACGAACATACCCGCACCTCCAATTTTAAATCATGCGAATCCCTATTGGATCATCCAGCCGCAGTTTGCCGGAAATTACGTTGACTACCCCCCGGCGCTCCTAGGCCTGACTCTTACAACTGATTCATATGGCTCAATTCACTTTAACGACAGTGTGTCGCTTCAAAGCGGCGTCTACAATTTGTTCGGTTTGCCATATGAGAGGGCGTGTTTGATAAAGGAAACGGGCGACCATCTTATCAGCAATCTTCCGGCCTTCGCGGATCTTGCGGCCGGCGGGGCGGTTAGCTTGTCATTGTCGGAGCAAACAAACGACTGGTTTTGGGAAGGCTATGCCAGCCAGTGCCCCGCGCCGACGCTGGTTTTTGACAGCTATTTCTTCGCGCCCCTCCTCAATCCGAAATCGGACAGCATGGACATACCCGGTTCGACTCCCGATACGTATTATTTCGGAAACGACATACAATACCCGACGCCAATCGATGACACTTTTAGTGTCACCAATCAAACTCCACCCGTGATCATCGCGGTGGTTGGACAGCCGGTGATTGTCGGAAGCTGGGCGAAGTATCTCATCCAAGGCAGCAGTCCCGCGAAATATGCTTATCTCGGCGAGTACTTTGCAACAAACGCCTTCATGCTTGATGCGAGCGGCAATTTGACGACAAACAGCGCGGGAGTCGTTTCGCCTTACGGCGAGTTTTTTCCGACGCAAGGAGGCGCGGCCCGGTTCGTGACCATGCCGGATTCCGGACAGCAGGGAACCTGCACGGTGCAGGTGGTCTCGCTCAGCGTGGATGCCAACCATGACGGCGTGATGGATTCGTCGTACTTCGGACAGGACCAGACTTCGCCCGACAAGCCCTACGTTTTCTGGTGCAACAATAACTTTGATCGGATCCACAAAGTGGATGGTTCCGACATCGAGCAGGATGACTTGACCCGATGGGCCGTGTCGCCGCTATTGAACGATCCCTACAACCTCGATCCGGGCGATGATGATGCCCATTACCAAATAGGCGGTACACGCGTCATTCCTTGCATCCGCGACCTGGAGGATTTTTCAAGGCTGTCGATTGACGGCGTGACCTCGAATTTGCTCGCCTCTCTGCCAGTTGGCAGCACAGTCACCTTAAACTGGGGGGATGTGGGTAGCCCGAGCCCAAGCAATCCGACAATCGACCTATTTCAAGCGGCCGACACCGATGGCGGAATCGGCTATTTGACGAACAACACCGTTGCCACCCTTCAAACCAATTACAATCAGTGCTGGTATCTCGGCCCGCTTGCGCCAGGCGGCAGCATCCAGTTGAACGCAATCCAGTTCAACAATTTCTGGGCGGGTAATCATTTCATCTGGTGCGGCGTGACAAACGGTTCTGGCAGACTGAATTTGACCTTTGCTAATGCTCAAGGAAGTGTTTTCGGGCAGGCTTCGGTGTATATTCAGATAAAGGACATCAAGCAGATGTATGAGCGGTGGTCAGTCGGCGATAACGGAAACAATCCCCCGCTAGCCTACGCAATCAACGTTGATGACGGAACCGGGGCAGTGTTCCAATATGGCCCTGCTGCCACCAACACGCCCTATATTCTGCACGTTCACGGATGGAACATGTTTTCGTGGGAAAAGGATCGCTTCGCCGAAACGGAATACAAGCGCCTTTACTGGCAAGGCTATCAGGGACGCTTCGGCGAGTTTCGCTGGCCCACATTCGCCGGCTTTCCGCTCAACGAGTTTTCCTCGCAAGGAATCAATCCGCGCAACTTCGACAACAGCGAATATAATGCGTGGCTGTCCGGCACCGGGCTGCTGAACATACTGACCGATCTGAATGCAGAGTACCCCGGCAATGTCTATCTCACGGCGCACAGCATGGGCAACGTAGTCGCGGGCGAGGCTCTGCGGTTGGCGGGAAACACTCAGGTCGTCAACACCTACATCGCCATGCAGGCGGCGGTATCAGCGCACGCCTACGACCCGAACACGGTAGCGCGCAGTTCCAGTTTTAGCACGCCCGACAATTACGCGTCCTATCCGACGACATCCGCAAGCTATTTCAACGGCAGCGCGGGCGCGGGAACCTATATAAATTTCTTCAATACCAACGATTTTGCGCTCCACAGCGGCACGTTCTCATGGGATTTCAATCAAAACAACAAGCCGGATCATGGCATAGTCGGTTTTAGCATTCCATATCCGGGCTACTGCTATTCCGTTACGAGCCAGCACCCGAACGGCTATTTCGCGCTGCTCGGTGCCGGCTCAAGCTCATATCAGAATTTTAATTTCCCTGCCGATACCTACACTATCTTTGCTTATTGTGACCAAGCCCGAAGCTATGCACTCGGCGCGCAGATAGGCGTTGGAGGCGTATTCATAACCGGCTCGGAAACAGATTTGCAGTCAGTGTGGCCGCCTGATACACATCCGGTGGGCGGCTATAAAGAGCATGTTTGGCATAGCGCTGAATTCCGATCCGATTATGCGAGCCGCATGACCTTTTGGAATGAGGTCTTGGGTGCAAAGGGCTTCAATTTGAAATAACTTATGAGAAAAAGCGTGCTGATTATTGTGTTCTTTGCAGTTGCAGCCCTTGTCCTAATGGTCGCGTACCATGAAAAGCAAATGACTCCTTTATCAGTAGAAATACCTGCCAACGAAAACAGCCAAAAAGAACTCTCTACTCTTACTGAAAAGGATTTCCTAACTAACACGCCAAGCACCAATTCAAAAACCCAACCTCAAGGCGGATCGACGAATGTAAGCTCACAATTGGGGCAGGGTCTGATCGGTGAAAGCAAAACGCCACAGGAAATGATTGCCGAAAAAAACAGAACATCGCAAGATTTCT
Organism: Verrucomicrobiia bacterium; assembly: GCA_035943555.1. Lineage (GTDB taxonomy): Bacteria > Verrucomicrobiota > Verrucomicrobiia > Limisphaerales > UBA11358 > UBA11358. The sequence continues at coordinate 1,503 of DASZCA010000189.1, read as the reverse complement.
ACGGAAAGGTGATCGATCAGTATGGGCAGCCGATAGCCAACACCGTTGTATCCGGAGCTTTGATCACCGAGACCGATGAGGGTTTCGAAGCAAAAAACTACACCGTTCAATCAGATGCCGGTGGGCAATTTGAGTTTGTCGGCCTGTACGGTGCCGATTTGAACGTGAAAGTGAAGAAGGAAGGTTACAAAATGGGCGAGCGGGGAGAGGGTTACCAAGAGGCTTTAGGCGGGAAATCCAATGCGAATAACCGCGCGCTTTTTACCATGTGGAAGCTTCGCGGCGCAGAGCCTCTGACGGGATCTTCCATTGATGCCAAAATCCCCTATGACGGCGGCGCGGTATCTTTTGACACTGTCAGTGGAAAGGAATCGCCAGATGGTGATTTCCGAATCGCTTTATCTCGGTCACCGCTAAATATTAAAAGGGGTAAAGACAAGTTTAGTTGGGCGATCAAGATTGAAATGCTTCATGGAGGATTGGTTGAAGAAAATGACCCCTATCCTTACTGGGCACCGGGCGAAGGCTACCAAGCGTCCTTTGGATTTGAAATTGACTCCAATGACATTGCTTGGAAAAACCAGCTAGCCAAAAACTTTTACGTAAAAACATCAAGAGGTGAGTATGGCCGAATGCATTTGGAAGTTTTCAGCGCGTTGACACCTGCAAGGCTTCAAGCTGATTTCTCCTTTAACCCATCTGGATCGCAGAATTTGGAGCCTGATTTTTCAAAATAGTAATTTCTTATCCCAGATTGGCACGAGTTTCGTGCGGACAACATCCGCCGCCGGAGTTTGCGGATCGGGCGGCACCGCAAATGAATCCGTTAAGGCCCCATTTTCATTCGTGGCCGGCAAATTTTGATAATATTTCTGCCAGTCCTTCAAATCCGTGAGCGTCCCCTTCATCCACGCGCCGTTCGTGGGTTCAATCACTCCCGGGTCTCCGGAGGCATAAATCCTCAGTTCCAGCCGGTTCACCACGTTTGTCGTGCGTGGGCAAATGGGGTTTCCATTCGTATCTAAAATGTTGCCGTAACAGCTCGCCACCACCGGTGCCAGGGCAAAGTTCCGGTCCGCCGGTACTGCCGGCGGCACGAAAGCCTTGAAATCAAACCGCTCCCCCTTCGCCTCCCATTCGCGCCGAAAATTCTCCCACGCCCGCTTGCCCCGCCAATTTTCTTCTTCACGAAATAAAATAAGCAGCAGCAGAAAACACCCGCACCCGATCGCAAAACGCTTTTTATTCCCCGGCCGGCAAAGCCAAAGGATAAAATACCGGCAACCCGTCAACAGCAAACCGCCCAAGAGGATGACCATGAGAAGTTTGAACCATTCCTCCGGCTCCGTGGGCAAACTGTGCTTCACCACACACACGCTAAGCACGGTCAAAAAAATTCCAAAACTGGCGATCAGCCAGATTCGAAGCGCCCTGATGATTTCCACGCCCCTGCTCCGGATTCGTTTAGGTTGTTCTTCCATGATCAGATTTCGCCCGGTGATT
>DASZCA010000188.1:0-4600 GCA_035943555.1 Verrucomicrobiia bacterium | reverse complement strand
CGGCGGTGGCTCAGCTTTTTTCGTTAGGCGGCTTCGCGTTTATGAAATTATCCGAGCAAGAGTTGCGTTGGTTGAGGCGCTGGGAGAAGCGTGAGCGGCAGTGGGTGCCTATCACACGATGGGTTTGCCTTGGCCTCATCGTTGTATCGGCTGGATGCGGTTGCTTTATGGTTCACGAATTGCGATCCCTCGACTTACCTGATGCGGGATGGCTATGGCTTATCCCGCTATATTTTTTCTTCAAGGCCGGGCTTTTCTTTGGTATCACATTTAGCAAGTGGCGCGGAGATATTAAGCTTCGACTTTTATTGAGATTGATTCGAGAACATGAAGACCCAGCCGCCTAACCAGTCGCCGGAGCCAACCGCCGTGGCCGCTGCGGTTGCAATCCACGCCGCGAGCCGGCGGTGGCTCAGCTTTTTTCGTTAGGCGGCTATGCGCATCCCTCAAAACATTTCAGCGTTTGTACTCTTGTTGCTTTGCTCTTTGAGTGGCGGCTGGTTTCATTTTAGTGTTGAGCCAGCGGTTATCCGTGGTGCGAAAGCTGTGAGCGGTGGATTGGATTTGCCTACTGGTTTTTATATTGCGCTGCATCTCGGCTCCGCGCTTTGTTTTTTGCCGTTGGCGTTGCTTGGTGTTTGGTGGCTGTCGCGTCGGTTTCAAGCACTCCACAGTCAGGTTGCATTTGCGATATATGGCGTCACGATGGCGGTTGCTTACTTGACTTATGGAGCACTGCTGGTCACACCATTGCTCGCACACGGTTTGTATTTATGAGACTGTCGCCGCCTAACCAGTCGCCGGAGCCAACGTGGTTGGGCGCATCCGTTTTGCGCTTGAGCTTTTGGATTCGCCACGTCACCGTTCCCACGTGGCTCAGCTTTTTTCGTTAGGCGTCTTATGAGTTGGGACATTTACATCATGAATTTTCCTGCGACGGCTCAGAAAGTCGCAGACATTCCCGACGATTTTAAGCCAACACCACTTGGCAGCCGGGCGGATTTGATTTCGCAGATTCGAGAGCTTGTTCCACACGCAGATTTTTCCAAGCCCGATTGGGGCGTTTTCGATGGCGATGGTTATTCGATAGAGTTTCAGATGGGTTCTGCCGAGATTTGCAAGAGTATGACATTGCTGGTTCGTGGCGGCGGCAGTCCGGCGGCTCTCGTCGGAGCTTTGCTTGACCGTTTGCAGCTTCGAGGCATTGATTGCCAGACAGGTGAGTTTTTTGATATTGAGGCTGCGCGGGCGAGCTTCGGTTCGTGGCAGCGATACCGTGATCAAATTATTGGAGAGAGATGAGCACGACGCCTAACAAGTCGCCGGAGCCAACCGCCGTTGGCGCTGTCAGTTCCGCTATCGCGGTTCGCGCCGCGAGTCGGCGGTGGCTCAGCTTTTTTCGTTAGGCGTATGAGCCGCACCACTGACATATTCCGTTTGATTTGGAGATGGTGGGCATATTTTTGTGGCGTTGTTGTGTTGTTGCTGATTTGTCTTTATGTTGTGGCCACACTCAAGCAGTCACGGAAAGACAAGGTATTCACGGAGGCAGAGCTTGTCCCGCTCGCCAGCTATGTCGAAACTTTTCGAGATTCGCAGCACCGGCTTCCTTCCGACGCCGAGTTTCAGGCATGGGCGTCCACGAACCGAGAGAACAAAGCAGTTTGGTATTATACGAAGAAGCCATCCTTCATGTCAGATTGGGGATCTCCTGGCAGAGATTTTGTCGTCGGAGCTTGGCGCGGTGAGTGGACAGAGTATTATCGTTCTTGGGACAAGAAGACATTTGATGGAGATGCAAACTGATACGCCTAACAAGTCGCCGGAGCCAACCACCGTTGCCGCTTGCCGTTCCGCTATCGCGGTTCCCGCCGCGAACCGGCGGTGGCTCAGCTTTTTTCGTTAGGCCACATTGAGTATATGCCTGTAATGTTTGCAGATTTTGACCCTGGCGCGCTTACCGGCATGCTCATCGTCGTGCTTTTTGGCTTCGTTGTTATCGGTTGTCTGATTGCCGCCGGAGTTGCGGCATTGGCGAAGAAGAAGGAAGCTGTGAGCGGATTGTTGACGGTTGCTGGCACTTGCTTTGGCATTGGTGCCGTGCTTTTTATTCTGGATATGGTTTTAGCTAAAAGGTTTCATTTGTTATGATGACGATGTGGCCTAACAAGTCGCCGGAGCCAACCGCCGTGGCCGCTGCGGTTGCAAGCCACGTCGCGAGTCGGCGGTGGCTCAGCTTTGGCCGTTAGGGGACATTACGTATGACTGGATTGTTTTCCAGAAAACGATGAGGCGATACCCGGACAAACAGCCCGGACGTGGAAAACCCGCCACCGCCATTCAAATCACTTAACGCATCCACAACGCCTCCCTTCTCCCCGGGGGAGAAGGCCAGGATGAGGGCGAGCGTCAAAACCAACTTTCCCCGCTCCGCCTCGGCCATTTATCTCGACAAAATATTCCCCCAAATCAGACTGGCGCAACCTTTTGAAACCATATTTACCGCAACAAATATGAACGCCAAATTCCTTCTCACCCTCGCTCTCACCACCATTTGCCTCCTCCCCGCCCTCGCCGAGGACATCACCACGCTCGACGGCCAGACCTACACCGCTGTCCGCGATGCCGCCCTGAAACCGAAAGGCCTCTTCTTCGTCGCTGGCTCGGGCACGACGATCAAGGGCGTCACCGTCGCCTTCACCAACCTGACCGATGCCGCCAAGGAAAAATATCATTACGATCCGTTCGAACTGGGCCTCATGACCGCGCGCCAGACGCCGTCGGTGAATCTGAACAAAAAGCTCGCGTTCTCGCTAGACCAATTGGACGCCGCCAAGGCCAAGGCGAAGGCCGAGAAAAAGATGCTCGGCTTCATCATGGAGTGGGACAGCATGCTCATCCCCTCCGAACCCATGGGCGGCTCCGGCAGCAACAGCGGCATGGCGCATTTCTACGCCGCGTTCAAGGACAGCCTCGTCCTCGTCTTCGTCCGGCATGAAAATGAACTCGGCAAAGTGCCCGCCGCCGTGGGGCAAGGTTTCAACGGTCCGGAAGAAGGTGGTTTCGCGCCCAACATGGCGGTGGTGACGGCGGATTGCTCGCAGTTCATCTGCGAAATCCCCTTCGGCGGCGGCAAAGATTCTACGTGGCAGACCCGCGAAAAAGTCTTCCGCGAAAAGATCGCCGTGATCAAAAAGTTTATTACGGCTCAAGACGCTCCAAAATGACAATTGTAGGAATATTTCGTACAAAATAATTAGCAAAATTCGTACAAAAATCACATGTAACACGTTGGTTCTAAAAACTTTCCGCCGTCGATGGTTGACACCTTAAAGCGGCCGCTTCTACTATCCTTCGTCTCTCAATCAGAAGGATCATTATGTCAAAAAATATCAGCCGGATTTTCCGGACGTCCCTGCTTTTGCTCGCCGCCGGCGCAGCCATCTTTTCCACCCGCGCCGACCAGCCGCCGGAAATCCTCTATGCCACTGCTCCCTATACCGCCATCTTAAACTTGGGGGCCACGAACAGCGTCTTGCTGGCCAACGCCTCGGTCTGTGATGCGGCGGGGAATTTTTATGTCACCGGTTCCTTTGAGGGGACTGCCAAGTTTGGCACCAATGTTTTGGGCAGCAATGGCGGCTACGCCTTTGATGACATGTACGTGGTGAAATACGATCCGGCCGGTAACGTCCTTTGGGCCCGACAGGCCGGTGGCACCGGCAAAGATTTCGGCACGGCCATCACGCTGGATGGTGCGGGGGGTATTTATGTGGCGGGCACTTCCGACAGCTATCCCGCCACGTTTGGCACCAATATATTATATATGCTGACCCAGTCGCTTTTTGTCGTCCACTATGACGGCAATGGCAATCTGAAGTGGGTCGAGCGCGGCGGTTCCACCGGGTTCCCCGGCGGCACGGTCTTCGTCAACGGCATTGCGCATGATGCGGCAAACAACGTGATCGTGGCCGGCAGTTTCAAGGGCAGTCCCAATTTCGGCGGAAATTTTAATGGCCAGACCGGCAACCAGACGATTTACCTGACCAATCATAACACCGTGGTGCCTACGGGCTCCCAGGATACTTACCTGGCCAAGTTTGATGCGGGGGGCAATCTGCTGTGGGCGATCAACCCCGGCGGCCCGGACAATGATTATGCCAATGCGGTGGCGGTGGACAGCACTGGGGCCATCTATACGAGCGGCGGTTACACCTATACGAACGTGCTGGGCGGTCAAACCTACACCAATAGCAACGAGGGCATCTTCCTCGCCAAATTTTCTGGCACCGGCGACTTTGTATGGAGTTCCAACCTAAGCGACCCAACCAACAGCAATCCCGGCCGTGGCCTGGCCTTGGCGGTTGATGGTAACGACCGGATCACGCTAAGTCTTCAAGGCAACAACAGCGGCAAGCCATTCGCCTTCCGGGGATCAAACTACGCCCTGGCCTTTGGCGCCATCAATTTACTGGCGCAGTTTGATGTCAACGGAAACCTGTATTGGTTGAAGCAGCTCGCCCTGAACACCGGTAGCAGCTCGCTCACGGTGGATAAACAGAACAATCTTTATCTCGGTGGCAGCTACCAGGCCAACGTC
>DASZCA010000187.1:0-23889 GCA_035943555.1 Verrucomicrobiia bacterium | reverse complement strand
AACATATCGGGTTTCACAATCCGCAGACCGGGCGAGGCCGCCTCTATCTGTTTCAGCAGCGCCAGATAATTGGTGTTGAAACTGATGATCCGCTGGCGCACGAATGCCTTGCCATTGGTGGTGTAACTGGCAAACGCCGGCGCCTTGGTGACATCCACCGCGTTCGGCGCGACCAAGACACGCACACCTTTCGCGTACAAATTGGTTATCGACGCGAAATGATTGGTGAGGTGCAGGCTGATGGCCGTGTTCCATGCCACCAAGTTGGTGCCATGCTGAAGGGCATTTGCCGGATCACCCACATTGGCATCGTACAAATCACCGACAAAATCCGCATCGCAAACCCAGACCACAAACAGGCAATTACCCGCGTTCGCCGGGGCGACGAATTTGTTCACATTGGTGACCAACAGCGGGCTGTAATGGCCGTAGAAAGAAACGTTGTTACTGGAATAGGCCCAGGTATTCGTGACGATTGAATTGGTGCCCAACCCTTGCCGCTGGGCCAGCACCTCCACCCAGGTGCGGCCGTTGCAATAGCGTTTGCCGTAATAAAGATTGGTGGCGTTACCGGTGGCGTTGTTGGTGGAGGTGGCAGAGACCGAATCACCAAAGATGTAGATGGAGGAAAATGCCGCGCGGACATCCATGCCTGCGCAACTCAACAAAAACAACAAAACGCTTCTGAGCAAAAACCGACGACTCACCCCGCGAAATTGCCCCACCGCCGCCCAAAGTAAAGTTTTTTTGGTTGTTCTAAAATCCAGCAACTCCTTCATGGGAGTCTGATCACCCGGCACATGCTTGCGTCGGAACAGCCATTGATCATCCGTGCCTCGTCATTTTTTAGCTCGCACCGCCTCGCCACCCCGCTAATCTTTCGCGGGCGCTCAATCGGGTCCGTTGCAACCTTAAATCATGAAACGTGTTCCGTTAAAATTTTCTGCCGGCATGGTATTGGGCCTGACCGCTTGCTCGGCTTATGGCAACGGCCTGCGCGTCCTCAGCCAGGACGGTTTTGCCACCGCCCGCGGCGATGCTTTCGGCGCCACGGCGGACAATGCTTCCGCCGTCTATTACAACCCCGCCGGCATCACGCAGATCCCCGGCACGGAAATACGCGGCGGGCTTTACAACATCTATCTTGAGCCCACCTTCACCCCGCCGGGCGGCGGCCAGACGTACGACGTCAACAAGCATTTTGCCGCGGTCCCGCAATTGTATGTCACGCACACGTTCAAGGATTCGCCTTTCTCCGTGGGGTTGGGCATTTATGCCCCGTTTGGCGGCAGCATCGGGTGGCCGGATGATACGGGGTTTCGCGCGGTCGCGGAGAAAGGCACCGCCACCTATTTGCGGTTCAATCCCATCGTCGCCATCAAACTCAATGATTGGCTCTCCATCGGGGGCGGCATTTCGGCCAACTATGCGCGCATCAACCTGGAACAGGGCTTGCGCCCGCAGGCCGAACCGCTGGAGAATTTCTTCCGTTTCACCGGCGATGGCTGGACAGTCGGCGGCACGTTTGGGCTGATGGTAAAACCGATCGAGCAGCTTTCCTTTGGTGTGACCTTTCGGAGCCAAACCTCGTTTGACCTGGACGGCACCACCACCTTTGAACAACAACCAATCATTAGCCAGCAGCAATTGCCTGCCTCCGCCAGCTTTGATTTCCCCATGACGGCGGACTTCGCCGTTTCCTACCGGCCCACGCCCAAATGGAACTTTGAGTTCGATGCCGATTACGCGGACTGGGATAGTTTTAATACCGTCACCATCAAACAGCGCGGCACCCCGCCTTTCCCGCTTCAACAAAACATACCGGTGCAATTCGGCTGGGAAGCCAGTTGGAATTATGAATTCGGCGCGACTTACTCGTTTGATAGCGGCTGGCACATCAGTGGCGGCTATGTTTTCAGCGAGGGTTCCGTGCCCGATAAATTCTACACCCCGCTGGCGGCAGACCTTGATCGCCATTTCTTCAGTGTCGGCGTGGGGCACAATGGCAAGACCGTGGATTTCGATATCACCTACCAGTTTGGTTACGGCCCGGGCCACAATGTTTCTGGCAGCTCCCCCTCTTCCACGCCCGGATTTTTCGCCGGACAGAATGCCGATGGTAACTATGCCTTCATCAGCCACGCCGTGATGGTATCCGCCGGCATTCATTTCTGAAAACCGGCGACCCTGGTGACTATCCGCCTGGTTTAAAACTTATATCCCACGGAGAAGCTCAAGGTCGGGCTGATCAATTGATATTTGCCCGCCGGTGCGTAGGGTGAACTTTGGATTTCGCGTTGCGGGCCCACGATCAACTGGGCGGCCACCGCCCAGTGCCAATGCTCGCAATTGCGGCCAAAACCCACGCTGCCCACGTGCAGTTCCGTGTCAGGCACCGCCGGCGTGAAGAGATTATCCGGCGTCGTTTCGGACGTGTAAAAATAGCCCGCGCTCGCATACCAGCCGTCATCAAACAAACGCGTCACACCAAGTTTGTATTGAAAGCTGTCCTTCCAGTTCAGTTGCAGCGCCAAGTCGCTGCCGAACAGCGCCGATGTGCCCGAAAGCTTGAGCTGGTTGAACGAATCCCAGTTGATGTAATCCACATCGACTTCGATGTTCCATTTCGGCGTGGGACGGAAAGAAATGCCGCCGGAGAAGATCTGCGGAAATTGCACCTTAGCCGTCGTCGCCACCGAGGCATTCGGGGTGTGCTCCACCGGCGTGTAGCTAGAGTGGCCGCCAAAATTCATCTCGGGAAAATATTTGTAGTCCACGCCGAACGACCATTTTTCCAGCGGCTGCCACAGGATGCCGGCGGTGGCACCGAGGCCAAAATCATCCCCCACCGTCCGGAAAAAATCCGTCGGCGACAGCAGCCCGCGCGTGAACTTGAGTTGCGCGTAATTGATCGTCGGCCCCGCGGCGATCGAAAGTGACGGCAGAATTTTGTAAGCCAGAACCGGATTGACCGTGATAAAAGTCAGTTTCGATTCCAAGGCGTAGTCGCGGATGTTGGGACCGACACCATCCGGCCATTTCACCCCCAGACCGAACGGCGCATACACGCCCAGGCCCAAAGACAGCGGAATGTTCTCAAAAGATTTTGTGGCATATATCTGCGGCACCGGCAGCACCTCGAACCGTGTGTGTTCAGAGGGACCACCCGCATCCGGCTTAAAGCGCATGTTCAGGCCCAAATAATTCAGATCGCCCACCTGCAAATCCGTGCCCGGCAGTTGCGTGATGCCAGCGGGGTTATAATAGATGGCCGAGGGATTGTCCGCCGTGGCCGCAAAGGCGTTGCCGCGCGCGATGGCCGCCGCGTCCTGGTTCGGGATCAAAAATCCAATGGCGTGTGCCTCCGGTACCGCCGCCGCCGCGAGAATGATCGCGGTCAGCATCTGCACGTAAATCTGCCCTGCAACCCCTTTTTGTACGTCTTTGTTCATGGTGTTCAGTTGGTTGCGGACGCATTTTGGACACCATCATGCCCCACAGCGGGACATGTTTGCGATGTTCTGCATCCATTCGTAAACATCGGTGACTTGCCTAGCGAACTTTAGGCCAAAGTTGGACATATATTGTCCTGTGCCGCACAAATTCATTTTGTTTTGGCGTAAGAAATGTTCCATTCTGTCCGCACGATGAGCACAGTTTCCAACGGACAAAATTCTGGTTCGGTGACTGGTGTAACACCGCAATCCCGGGAGTACAAGCAAAAGGCGGCGCCGGCCAAACCGGTGGCGCCCGCGCGTCCCGTCACGCCGCCGCAGCCCCAGTCCATGCCGCTGTCTTCCGACGGCAGCGACAGCCGCGTCACGTTCCACGCAGGCGAAGGTGTCTGGCTCCGCGGCATCCCGCTCAGCATCACCCGTCATGCCGTCGTGTTCGAGATGTACAACCCGCAGGTGATCCCCAAGCTCTCCGAGTCCCTCGGCGATTTTAAGATCATCCGCCAGGACAAAACTGTCTACGCCGGCCACGCAGTCATCCGTAACCTCGTCAATGCGGGCACCAAGATCGTCTGTGAAGCCGCGCTCGAAGAAGCTTCCTGGAGCCACGCCCTCCCGTCCGCCGACGGTGCCGCCAAGGTCGATCTCAAAAACGACTTCACCAAGTTCGTCGGTGAATGGCAGAAGTCTTTCCGGGTCCTGCCGGAATACAAGCTCATCATCGCAGACCTGCTCACGTTTCTCTCCGATATGCGCCTGTGGCTCGATCAGATCGAGTCGGGCATCCGTTCCGCTCCGCTGGCGAAACAGGCCGCGCTGGAGGTCGAGGCCATTGACCAGTTGCGCGGCCCCGTCATCGCCTCGCTCAACAACATGTTTGAGCCGTTCGAGATTCTCGCCGATAAAATTCCGAAGGATCTTCAGGCCTCACACCGTTCTTACGGCCAGCGCCTGCTGCATCCTTATCTCTTGTGCGCGCCGTTCATCAACCGTTGCTACACGAAGCCGCTCGGGTACGCCGGCGACTACGAGATGATGAACATGATCGTCCGCAACAAGCTCGAGGGCGGTTCGCTTTACGCCAAGCTGGTAAATCAATATCTGCTCGACCAGATCGGCCCCATGGCCGTGCGCGGCCGCGTGGATTTCTTGCATGGCAAGATCGTCGCGGAGACCAGCCGCATTTCCCGCACCGGCCGCAAGGCCAAGATTTTCTGCATCGCCTGCGGTCCCGCGTGGGAGGCCGTCAATTTCATTGCCGGTCATCCGCTCGCCGACAAGGCGGATTTTCGCTTTCTCGATTTCAACGAGGAAACGCTCCGTTACACCACGGGCAAGGTCAACGAGGTCAAACGCCAGAACCAGCGCAAGACGTCCGTGGAATTCGTCCGCAACTCCATCCAGAATTTGTTGCGCGGCAAGGATACCAAGCCAGAGTTCGACCTGATCTATTGCTCCGGCCTGTACGATTATTTGAGCGATGCCGTCATCCTCGCGGCCAACACCAATCTGTACGACCGCCTGAATCCCGGCGGCCGGCTCGTCGTCGGCAACTTTGCCCCCGCCCTGCCGGTGCGAAATTTTATCGAGCATTTTCTGGAATGGTTTTTGATCTATCGCAATTCCCAGGAGATGCTCGCCCTGTCGCCGTCACAGGCGTCCAAGGACGATTGCATGGTGCGCGCCGAACCCACGGGCACGAACATATTTTTGGAAGCCCACAAGCCTGAATGAACAGCCCGGAATTCAAACGCGCCTACGAGGCGGAGAACCAGCGCGATTACATTGCGCAGGCGACCTTCGGCTCGATCGTGTCGATTCCGCTCCAGTTGTCCTGCCTCGTGATGGATTATTTCATGTACGGCGACCAACCGGGGCTGTTCATGGAGTTCGTCAAGATCCGCGTCGCGGTCGCGATGTTGACCCTGTCCGTTTTCATGTGGTTCCGCTACCGGCCGGAAAGCTGCCCGCGCCGTTTGTTCGGCATCACCTGGTACGGCGGACCGATGTTGATGGTTCTGTGGATGTTGTATCACATCAGCATCCGCGGCTATGACGACAGTCATACGATGCCCTACTATGCCGGTTTGAACGTCATTTTGCTGGCCATGGGCCTGGTATCACCATGGACTTATGGCCAGAACGCCTGCATCACCGTGTGTACGCTGGTGGCGTACCTGGTCGTCGCTGCCGCCGGCCGGTTGGAGCTCAAATACGCCATCAACAACACCACGTTTCTTTTCCTCACCGCCGCGTTCGTCGTCTTGGGCAGCCGTTCCAATGCCCGCCAACGTTTTGAAGAATTCAAGCTGCGTTACGAACTTGATAAAAGCCGTAAATCGCTCGAACAGACCAACCACAAGCTCGTCGAGCTCGACAAGCTCAAAAGCCGTTTCTTCGCCAATGTCAGTCACGAGCTCCGCACGCCGCTCACCCTCCTGCTCGGCCCGCTCGAGGTGCTCATACAAAAATTCAGCAAAACCGTGGATGTCTCCTCGCAGGAGATGCTCCAGACCATGCACTCCAACGGCATGCGCCTGCTCAAGCTGATCAATGACTTGCTCGAACTCATCCGGCTCGAGGCCGGCCGCCTGGAAATCAAGACCGAGCCGCTGGCCGTCATGGATTTCATGAACGGCATCGCCAGTTCCGTCCGCCAGATGGCCCGCGAAAAGAACATCACGTTCGAAACCCATTCCGACGCCGAACTTGGCAATATACTGGCCGACCGCGACAAGCTGGAAAAAATCGCCTTGAATCTCCTTTTCAACGCCTTGAAGTTCACCCCTTCCGGTGGCCGCGTCTGGTTCCTGGCTGAAAAGAAAGACGACCATTTTAACATCGTCGTCGGCGATACCGGCAAAGGCATCGATGAAAAAAGCCTGCCTTTCGTCTTCGACCGCTTCTGGCAGGAGGACAGCTCTTCCAAGCGCAAATTTCAGGGTGTCGGCATCGGCCTTGCCCTCGTGAAAGAATTGACCGAAATGATGGGCGGCTTGGTGAGTGTTCAAAGCCAGTTGGGCAAAGGGGCGGTGTTCACGGTCAAGCTGCCATTCAAGCCCGCCGGCGCGGCCGCGATCGAGACCGCGATCATCTCCGCCGATCCCGCGCATACCGAGGAATGGCTCACCAACCTGTATCGCCGCGCTGAACTGTTCCCCGCGTCAACGGTTCCGCGCCAAACTTCCACCACCAACGGCACTACCACGTTTGCCCGCAACAGTTCGCGCCCGCTCGTCCTTGTGGCCGATGACGAGCCGGATATGCGGCGCTTCCTCGTCTCCCAGTTAATGGATGACTACGAGGTTATCGAGGCCGCTGACGGCCTGGAAGCTGCGGACAAAGCCCAGGAAGCGTTGCCGGATCTAATCCTGCTCGACCTCATGATGCCGCATAAAGACGGCTTGCAAGTGTGCCGTGAACTGCGCGAATACGCCCCGACCGCGAACATCCCCATCATCCTGTTGACTGCCCGCGCCGACGAGGAAGTAAAATTCGATGCACTCCAGATGGGGGCAAACGACTTTCTGGCCAAGCCTTTCTCCTCGACCGAGCTCGAGGCGCGCATCAAAAATCTCATTGAATCGCACCACGCCCAGCGCCGTCTCACCAAGCAGAACCAGGCGCTCAACGAAGCCATCGAGCAGATCAAGGAAACGGAGATGCAGCTCGTCCAGTCGGAGAAGCTTTCTTCGCTTGGGCGCATGAGCGCGGGCATCATCCACGAGATCAACAACCCCCTGAATTTTTCCATGACGGGCCTCTTCGCCCTGCGCAACAAGGGTAAGAAACTCCCGGAAACAGACCGCCCGGCTTACGAAGAAATCATCAACGACATCGAGGAAGGCTTGAAACGCGTGCGCAACATCGTTTCCGACCTGCGCACCTTTACGCATCCCGGAGGCGGAACCGGTGAACCCGTCGAGGCTGGCGATGCTGCAGATGCCGCCGTGCGCTTCCTTGGTGGCGAATGGAAGGACACCGTCGAGATCCATCAGGACATCCCGCCCGCACAATTGCTCTGGGGCAACCGTAACAAGCTCATACATGTCCTCGTGAATCTGATGCAGAACGCCATCGATGCGTTGCGCGACAAGCAGTTTTTTGCCGGTGAGAAACCTGAGATCTGGATCGAAGGCAAGATCGTGGGCGATCGCAGCGTCATCATCGTCCGCGACAACGGCCCCGGTATCGAGTCCAAGATCATGGACAAGATTTTTGACCCCTTCTTCACCACGAAAGAAGTTGGCAAAGGCATGGGCCTCGGCCTCAGCATATGCTATCGTATCGTGCAAGGTTATGGCGGCAAGATTTCAGTGAAGAGCGAGCCGGGCAAATTTTGCGAGTTCACCCTGGACTTCCCGCTCGATGCCGATGCGGTCGATTTGGAGATTGAAAATGGACAATCAGTACGACTATAAAAAATTTGCCGTCCTTTACGTGGACGACGAGGAACGCTCGCTGACGAATTTCGCCCGCGCGTTCGGCGATGAATTCCGCATCTTCACCGCGCCCAACGCGCAGGCCGGCTTCAAGATCTTTGAACAGCACGCCGACGAGATCGGCATCCTCATGACCGACCAGCGGATGCCCGGCGAAAAGGGCGTGTGGCTGCTGGAACGGGCCCGCCAGCTGCGCCCGCGCGTCCTGCGCATCCTCGTCACGGCCTTTGCGGACATGGACGCGGCCATCGCCGCCGTCAACACCGGCGCCATCTATAAATACGTCTCCAAACCGTGGGACCCGCAGCAGCTCGACATGACCCTCAAACAGGGCCTCGAATTTTTCCTCGTCTCCGCCGAGCGCGACCAGTTGCTCCGCGAGAAGATGTCCGTCCTCCGGAACATGATGATCGCGGACCGCATCGTCAGCCTCGGCCTGCTCGCCGCCGGCCTCAGCCATCACATCAAAAATTCCATGGTGGCCGTCAAGACCTTCCTCGAACTCGCCCCCATGAAGATGAACGAGGAAAAGGCCAGCACCGCCGAGTTACGCGATCCCGATTTCTGGCGCGACTACCATTCCAACGTCCAAGGCCAGATCGAGAAGATCAACAACCTCCTCGCCGACCTCCGTTCTGCCTCGGAAAACAACAAGAATGGCGAGCCTTTTCCGGATGAGATCACCCTCAAGACCGCCGTCACCCAACGGCTTGACGGTCTGCGCGAGGCCTTCACCGCCCGCCGCATCGTGGTGGACAACCAGATTCCCGATTCTCTGCCGAAGATGCTGGTCGATCGCCCCAAATTTGACCGTCTGTTTGATCTCCTCTTCAAAGACGAGCTCGCCATGTTGCCGGCCGGCAGCCAGATCGTCATCAACGCGGAGGTTCAGGGCAAGGACATCGCCATCAAGCTCGCCGACAACGGCCCCGCCCTGCCGCCAGCCGCCTTGCAGGTCGTGCTCGACCCTTTCACCGTCACCAGCGGCGTGCCCTCGGAATACGGCATCAATCTCATGGCCTGTTTCTTCATCGCCCACCATCACGGCGGCAAGATCGAGGCGGCCAGCCACCCCGGCGGCAACCTGTTCACGGTCCGCCTGCCCATCAAGCCGGAACGGCAGGTCGCCGCCCCCGCCGAGGATGCCGATTTCATGAAGCGCGCCCTGCTCAATGACAATCTCTGGGACAAGTTGCTCACCAGCGGCTGATTTTGATTTTAGTTTGTCAAACCGCCGCGTGCGGGAGGGTTTGGGCGCGGCGGAATCACATGACACTTAAACATGGAACCCTCCCCGCAAGTTTCGTTTGACGACATGGCGCGCAACGTAGAAACTATTTTTTAGCAGTCTGGAAATCATATGTGTTCAGATTTTCAAGGTACCCAATGAAGACAATCCTGGTTTTATCGCCTCATCCCGATTTTGCGGAATCTATCCGCATGGCGTTGAACGCGGATCAATACCGCATCGTTCACCGCCATAATGTCGAGGAAGGCGAGCCGCTGCTCGTCCACGGTCTGGTCAGCACCTGCATCCTTGATGCGGATCTCATGGGCGTGGAAAGTGTCTGGGTCATCGAACGCCTGCGCCGTCGTGACAGCAAAACGCCCATCATCGCTTTTACTTCGAACGCGCAATCAGATTGGGAAGAAGAAGCTTTTTTGCGCGGTGTCACGCACGTCCTCACCAAGCCCGTCCGCACCCGCCTGCTGAATTCCGTGCTCGAACGCCACGCCAGCGCCGCCGCTCCCGCACGCTTCACGCCCACCGTTCCGCCCGGCAATACCGCCGTTTTTTCGCGGGCGAACAAAGAACCCGATGCCGTCAACCGTTTCGCCAACACCTCGCAAACGCTTGATGTGCTCCGCGATTTCTCCTCGATCCTGACCCACTCACTTGACGCCGAGGCGATGCTCAAGCAGTTCCTGCTGTTTCTCCGTGAAACGTTGAGCGTCAACCGTGCCGGCATTTTCCTGAACCGCCCATGCGCGCCTCTCACTGAGGTCGTCTCGCACGAAGATTCGCGCCGCCTGCGTTCTGCTTCCGCCATCGGCCTCGCTTCCGGCCTGCTTGAACATTTTGAACTGTCCCTGGACTCCGGCATCGGCGCCCAGATCACGCGCCTCGGCCGCATCCTCCGCCGCGACAGTGATGAAGCCCGCGCCGACGGCGAGACCCAAAAAGAATTTGAACTCCTCGGCGCGCAGGTCGCCGTGCCAATCCTTGACCGCGATTCCATCGTCGGCGTTGCCGTGTTTGACGGCCGCGTCACCGGCGAACCGCTCGTCAACGTCGAGCTTGAACTGATTTTCCGCCTGCTCGAACAGGTCGGCCTCGGCCTGCGCAACATCTGGTTGCACGATCAACTCGCCGGCAACCACGAGATGATGTCCAACGTGCTGCGCGAACTTAGCAGCGCCTGCATCGTCGTCGGCCGCGACCTCAAGCTGCTGCACGCCAACAAGGCGGCCCGCCGTCATTTCGGCCGTAAAAATGAACGCAGCGGCGGTCTCGAATTCAGCGACCTGCCGCAGCAGCTCGGTTCCAAGATTTATCAGGTCCTCAAGACCGGCTCCGCGCTCGAACCGTTCCGCTTTGAACCGGAAAATTCCCCGGGCATGATCTATAATGTCAGCATCGTTCCGTTTCAACGCGGCAACTCCGCCCTGCCCTCCTCCGCATTGCTCACGGCGGATGATCTCACGCAAAGCGAACAGCTCCGCAAACTTGAAGTTGAGGCCGCCAACCTGCGCCTCGTCCGCAACATGGCCGACCGCATGGCGCACGAGATCGGCAACGCCATGGTGCCGATGTCCACGCATCAGCAGTTGATCGCCGAAAAATTTGAGGATCCCGAGTTCCGCGAATCCCTCGACCTCGCCATGGGCGATGGCGTGAAGCGCATCTCCCGCCTCATCAATCAAATGCGTTTTCTCGCCCGCGACGGCCACATCGAAGAGGAATCGTTCCCCATCGAGAAGGTCATCGAAGAAGCCTATCAGGATGCGATGCGCCAGCAGCCTGCCACCGGCGCCAAGCTGAAGATGGAAAACACCGGCAAGCCGTTCATCGTCACCGGTGACCGTGCGGCCTTGCGCCATGCGCTCTCCGAGATCATGTTGAACGCCCTGCAGGCCAATCCCAAAGCCCCGCAGATCGGCGTGAAATTTCAGACCGAAGGCACCATCGGTGAACGCGCCCTCACCATCGAGGTGCAGGACAACGGCGCGGGTTTCAGCGCCGATGCCGCCAAGAAAGTGCCCGCGCCCTTTTACACCACCCGCAGCGTGGGCCTCGGCCTCGGCCTCGCCGTCACGCAGAAGATCATCGAGAACCATCACGGCAAGCTCGAGATCATCCCCTCGCCCTCCGGCATCGTCCGCGTGTCACTGCCAATCGAGCATGCCAACGGGGTGGCGTAATAAACTGGAGCCGGGCAATTGGCGGATTGAAAGGAGACGGGAGTGAAGAGTCTATTTCTGCAGACAACATGAAATCCCTGCTTATTCTCTGCGTTCTTTTTTTGGCCGGCATCAATATGGCCGCGCCGATACCGCCCGCCGGCGTCATTTTCAAACCCACGTTCCTCACCGGTGATGATTCCCTCACCGCCGGAACCGGCTTTGTAGCGCGTTTCAATGGCACCTGCGTGTTCGTCACCGCCCATCATTTGTTTGGACCGGCCGGCGGTTTGAAAGAAAACCTCGGCCCTTACGCCGCGATACGATTCGCCTTGGCGCTCGCCGCCCTGCCGATGGATAACCGGACCAATGTGCTGACCTCCACCCACATGCTGTATATCTCTTCTGCCCGCGCCTTTTCGAATGATGATTCCAGCAAAGACGTCGCCGCTTTCCTGCTGCCGGATTATGCGGGCAGGGCGCTGCGGATCTCCCTCCACCCGCCCCAACCCGGTGATACCGTCTACCTCTACGCCAGGCCGCGCGGCGAGGATTGGTTGAAGCTGATCGTCGGCAAGGTCACCGGCAATTCCAGCGCGGGATTGCAATATGTGTACGACAATGGAAAGTTTGATTTCGCAGGCACCAGCGGCGCGCCTATTCTGAACGACGCCGGCGAGGTCGTCGGCATCAATCTCGGCGGCGGCATCTCTCAAAACCACGAGTTTGGCTTTGCGAACCCGGTTCAATCATTTTATCCGCTGATCTTAAATGCCATAAAACTAGAGGCTCAAAGAACGGCGGTTTCAACGAACGCCGCCACAGGTCCTCCGGGAACAATCATGCCGCTGGAGCATTGACCAGGTATTCCCTTGGCACACCAAAGAATCAGCCAGCAACGAAATTGATTTCGTCACTCTTGATAAACCACGCAATCTCGGTTAAACAATTTCATGGCTGAACACAAAGCGATCATCAGTTGGAAAAACACCAGCCCGGATTTTCTGAAGGGCAAATATTCCCGCGAACACACGTGGACGTTTGACGGCGGTTTCACGATGCCTGCCTCTCCCGCGCCATCGGTGGTGCCCGTGCCGTATTCAAATCCCGCGCATGTCGATCCGGAAGAAGCTTTCGTGGCCGCCATCGCAAGCTGCCACATGCTCACCTACCTGTATGTGGCTGGCCGGGGCGGCTTTCAAGTGGACAGCTACCACGACGAAGCCATCGGCACGATGGCGAAAAACGAACGTGGCGTGCCTTGGGTGAGCACCGTCACCCTCAATCCGCAGATTGTCTACGGCGGCGCCAAGCTGCCTACACCGGTGGATGAAGAACGGTTGCACCATTTGGCGCATGAGCAGTGCTTTATCTCCAATTCGATCAAGACGGAGGTTTTGGTGAAAAAAGCGCAAGGATGAAGCCCTGACGGTGGTCACTCGGTTTGGCAACACCATCGTCGCCGTATTCTCAATTATCTGAATACAATCATGAAAGCATTGATCATTTTGATGCTCGCTTGTTTTTCGGCCGCCGCTGTAGATATTGGAATTCAATCTTTTTCATCCGCCACCACGAACTCTGAGCCGGATACGATTTTGACAACTGACATTTATACACGGGGTGGACAAACAAATCTCATCCGTGTAACGAAGAGCAAGCACGGCACAGTAGTTTTTCGGAGCCATCAGTTTTTGCATCATGGTGAACCAGTTTCCTTGTTCACTTGGCGGAATAACGTCCTGCATTACCATACTTACCAAAACACCTCATACTACGCTGATTTGGAATTCACTCCGTCCAAAGACGTCAGGTGCGTTATTTTAATGGGACATGGATGTTTGGATGGTTTTTATTGTACGAACGGAATTTTTTATCCTGCGCCCGATTCAGATCTTGAGATGAAGGATGTAAAATAAATCCAAGGCAGTAAACGGCTGCATCAGATTCCGTGCAAACAAAATTTCAATACAAATTCAACCAAGACCGCCCTTCCGTAAATTCATCAAAACAAAAAACCCCGCAGGTAAACCTGCGGGGTCTCGTCAAAAAACACTTCGCTCAGGCGTTATCGCCGATCGCTTCCACGGGGCAGCCTTCTTTGGCTTCCTTGCAGCGCGCTTCTTCATCGGGTGAAGACGGCTGCTTGTAGACGAGGGAATAGCCGCCATCGTCGTTGCGTTTAAAATTGTCCGGCGCGGTTTCGCGGCACAGGTCGCAGTCGATGCACTGGTTGTCCACGTAGTACTTGCCAGCGACGTTTTCGGGATATTTGTTTGCTACATCAGCCATAAATTTAATCGTTTGTTGTGTAATTATTATGACACCCGCCCAAATCTTGGCAAGCCGGATTTGTCACGCCGAGCCGCCTAAAGGCGGAACTACAAACCAGAACTCCGCTGTAACCAAAAAAGGCCACGTCCCCTCCCGGATAAATTACTTTTTCCCACCGCAAAATCCGCTACTTTACCCCCATGCGACAGGGCCAAACCCGCCGGACTAAAATCATCTCCACCCTCGGACCCGCCACCGATTCTGCCGTCATGATCGGCAAGCTGATGGATGCCGGCGTCAATATTTTCCGCCTCAACATGTCCCACGCGCCCCACGACTGGGTCCGCCGCGTCTATGCGGACATCCGGCTGGAATCCGCCAAGCGCGCCCGCCATATCGGCATCCTGATGGATACCCAGGGGCCCGCCATCCGCACCGGCGATATCGCGGTGCCGCTCGATCTCCAGCCCGGCCAAAAATTCACCTTCACCATTCGCGGCGAGAAGCGCGAGGAAGAGCATTCCGTGGATGTGAACTACGAAAATTTTATCAATGATATCAGTGTCGGCGATGTCGTCCTCATCGACAACGGTACCATCCAGATGAAGGTGCTGGCCAAGAACGGCAACAAGGTGGAATGCGAAGTCCTCACCGAGGGCAAGCTCGGCAGCCGCCGCCACATCAATCTCCCCGGCGTCAAGGTCAGCCTGCCCGCCCTCACCTCCAAGGACATAAAGGATGTGAAGCTCGGCCTCGAACTCGGTGTGGATTTCATCGCGCTCTCCTTCGTCCGCGAAGCGCGCGACCTGCTCCAGCTCCGCGAGATGTTCGAGGAAGGCAAGCCGCACCCGCTCGTCATCGCCAAAATCGAGGACCAGGAAGCCATCAAAAACCTGGAGGCCATCATCCAGGAAGCCGATGGCGTCATGGTCGCGCGCGGCGATCTTGGCATCGAAATCCCTTACGAAGAATTGCCCATCGTCCAGCGGCGCATCGTAAAAACCTGCTTGCGCGTCGGCCGGCCGGTCATCGTGGCCACGCACATGCTCGAGAGCATGATTGAATCGCCCATGCCCACCCGCGCCGAGGTCACCGATGTCGCCAACGCCATTTTTGAAGAAGCGGATGCCATCATGCTCAGCGGCGAAACCACCGTCGGCAAATATCCGCTGAAGTGCATCGAGGTTTTTGACAAGATCGCCACCCGCATCGAACGCAGCGGCAACGCCCAGTTCCACGATGCCGCCGAACTCACCAGTGCCCGTCAAAAATTGGTAAAAAGCGCCGTGGTCATGGCCAACGAACTCAAGGCAGCGGCCATCCTGGCCTTCACCCGTCACGGTCACATGGCCAGCTACGCCTCATGGTTGCGTCCGCGCTATTCGCCCGTCTTCGCGCTGTGCGACAACCAAAAGACCGCCAACGAGCTGACGCTCAGTTGGGGTGTCACTTCCTCCGTCATGGAATTTGATTTCATCAACCCGCAAAACACCATTGAATGCGGGATGAAAATGCTGGCCGAACAGGGTCGCCTGCAACCGGGCGATACCGTGGTCATCATCGGCGCCATCTCCGTGGGCACCGAAATCGTTGATGCGATCCAGATGCGAACTGTCTGAGCCACGGGCGGCGATGCCGTCCGCAGAATTTTCATACATTTTTGCAGTGTAACCATAACTGTGGAGGATGACGGGCATGCACCCGCAGGTTAAAGTACCCTCATGCATCCCGTTTTGTCCCCCGGCGCGCGCCGGGTTTGTTCTCTTGCCGTTAAATCCTCGTTTCTGGTTTTGTTAGGCCTCGGCATCCCTTTCACCGGCCGCGCCCAGACGGTCGCCTTTCCGGGTGCGCTGGGCTTCGGCGCCTACGCCACCGGCGGACGCAACGGCACGGTTTTTCACGTCACCACCTTGACGGACACCTATCCGACCGTCACCCCCGGTTCCTTTCGTGATGCCGTCGCTCACAGCGGACGCACCATCGTCTTCGATGTCGGCGGCACCATCAACCTTGTCGCCGCCGTCAGCTGTTCCAGCAGCCTCACCATCGCGGGCCAGACCGCACCGGGCGGCATCTGCCTGGATGGCGGTGAACTGGGTTTTTCCGACCGCTCCAACATCATCTGCCGTTACCTTCGCGTCCGCCCCGGCAGCAACACCTCCAGCAGCGGCGATGATTGTGTGGGCATGAGCCAGACCACGAACTGCATCATGGATCACATGTCGCTCGAATTCGGCCCGTGGAACAACATCGATGCCGTCACCGCCAACAACATCAGCGTGCAAAACTGCATCGACGCCAACCCGACCGGCCAGCAGTTCGGCGCGCACACCGAAAATGTCGGTGCGTTTTATTCGTGGCAATACAACATCTTCGCCAATTCCCACAACCGCAATCCGCTCGCCAAGATCAACGACACGTTCATCAACAATCTGGAATATAACAACGCCGCCGGTTACACCACGCACACCAGCACGCCGTTCAAGCACGATATCGTGAATAATTATTTCATCGCCGGCCCCGCCAGTGGCGGCGATTTTCCGTGGTACCAGGTGGACAAAAACCAGAGCATTTATTACACGGGCAACCTGTATGACGGGGACAAGAACGGCACGCTGAACGGGAGCACCACCACGCCGTACTGGTACCAAGGCGTCGGCACGGTTCTCGCCGCGCCATGGTCTTCCTGGACCACCGTCATTCCTACGATGTCCCCTGACCTGGCTGAACGTTATGACCTCTCCACTTCCGGCGCCTTTCCGCGCGATGACGTCGACTCGCTGCTCATCAGCCAGATCCAGACCCTCGGCAGCGGCACCTCCGGCACGGGCGTAGGTACTTCCGGACCGGGCGGTGGCCTCTACACCAGCCAGGCCCAGACCGGCCTGAGCAACAATGGATACGGCACCCTCACCGGCCTCACGGCACTGGCGGATACTGATGGCGACGGCATGCCGGACTATTGGGAACTGGCCACTGGCTCGAATCCCAATGTGGCCAATCCGCTGACCAATACCGTCACCGGTTATACGTTGCTCGAAAATTATCTTAACTTCCTCGCCGCGCCGCACGCCGTCACCCAAACGAATACGCCGGTTGATCTCAATCTCCGCCAGTTCACCACCGGCTTTGCCGCGAGCGCGACCTTCAGTTTGACCAATGCCACCAACGGCACCGTCAGCCTGGTCAGCGGCACCAATGCGCATTTCATTCCGACGGCCAATTTTTCCGGCCTGGCCGGTTTCACGTTCACGGTCACGGAAGGCACCTATTCCCTGAGCGCCGTGGTCACGGTCTGTGTCACGCCGACCAATCCGCCGACGGCGGCCATCGCTTTCAATGGCGCGCTCATCACGGCGGCGACCAACGCGGCCGCCTCTTCACCCTCGTCGCCTCCTTCGAATCTGCTCTGGCGCGGCGACGGCGTGGCGAACACGTGGAACGCCAGCGTTTCTAACTGGCTGAACGGCGCCAGCGCCTCCGCCTTCAAAAACAGCGATGTCGTGACCTTTGATGACACCGGCTCGGCCTCGCCGGCAATCAACCTGACCACGACCGTTTCCCCGGGCACGATCATCTTCAACGACAACCAAAATTACACGCTCGCCGGCAACGGCTCCTTGAGCGGCACCGCTTCCCTCAGCAAAACCGGCACCGGCACCTTGACGGTCACCGCCACCAACAGCTCTTACAGCGGCACCATCATCGTGAACGGTGGCGCGTTGATAGTTGGCCCCAGCGCCAGCATCGGCACCGGCAGCTTTAACTTGAGCGGCGGCGCCACCCTCTCGACGTCACTAGGCGGCAATTTGGTGACGGTTCCCGGCGCGATCACCGTGGCCGCCGGCAGTTCCGCGACGCTGGGATCCGGCGGACAGTTCGGCAACGAATATTCCGGCAACATCCTCTCTGGCGATACGAATTCGGTTCTCTTCCTGAACAACGGCATCAGTTTCAACGGCAGCGCCTCCAGCCAGTTCAGCGGATTTACCGGCACCATCAATATCCCGTCCACGTCCACGTTGCGCTTCGCCGTGGCCAGCAGCGGCAATACCTTCGGCTCCTTGAATCCCAGCTATGTGGTGAACGGGACGTTGCAGCCGCGCAATGGCGGCAATACGGTCAAGCTCGGCTCCATTTCCGGTTCCGGCAAGCTCACCGGCCAGCAAACGCAACCCGGCAGCAACAACAGCGGCGGCGTGGGCAACGTCGTTTACAACATCGGCGGTAACAATCTGGATTCAACCTTTTCGGGCACCATCATCGATTCCAACCCCACGAATCTGACGTGCCTGGTCAAGTCCGGCACCGGCAAACTCACGCTGACCGGCGCCAACACCTTCACCGGCTCGAACGCGGTCACCGCCGGCACCCTGTTCATCAACGGATCATCCGCATCTTTGCTGACCACTGTGGCCGCGAACGCCGCGCTCGGCGGTACCGGCGTCATCAGCGGTCCGGTGGCGGTCAGCAGCGGCGGCATCCTTTCGCCCGGCGGTAGCGGCGTGGGCACGCTAACCATCAACGGCAACCTCACCGATAATTCTCCCATCTTTAATTATACGTTGTCCGGCTCACCCTCCGGCGCGAATGACCTGATCACCATGACCGGTACGCTGGCGATGACGGGCGCGCAGACGTTCAATTTCACCCTGGCCGGCAACGCGCTCGGCGCGGGCATTTACAATTTGATCCAGGGCGCCACCGGTTCGACCGCCAGCAGCGTCACCCTGGTCCACAACCTGCCGGGCAATACCCGGCAGACGCTGTCGCTGTCCCGGCCCGTGGCGGGCAGCAATCCTTCCTACATCCAGCTCAATGTCAGCGGTACCGCGGCCTCCTTGGTTTGGTCGGGTGCCAATGGCGACACGTGGGATCTTTCGACCACGCCCAATTGGCTGAATGGCGGCAGCCCGGATGTCTTCTACAATCTCGACGGTGTGACCTTCAATGATTCCGGGGCAAATCCCTCGCTGACACTCGCCGCGAACGTGGATCCTGCATTCATCCTGGTGAGTGCCACACAGAATTACACTTTCGGCGGCACCGGTGCGCTGTTCGGGAACGGTGCGTTGACCAAGTCCGGCTCCGGCACCCTGACCATCAATACCACCAATAGTTCCTACACCGGAAATGTTTTTGTTTACGGCGGTACGATTGCCATCGGCAATAGTGCGAACATCGGCAGCGGCACGGTGACCATCAGCAACGGCGCCACCTTCAGCCTGCCGCCCAGCGGCAATTCGGTTTTCCTAGGCGGGCCGGTTTTCATCCCCGCCGGGCAGACCGCCAATCTTACTTCCGGGCTGCTCTCCAGCGGCTTTTCCGGAAACTTTTCCGCGGGTGACAATACCAGCGTCCTCAACATTTTTGGCGGTGTGAGTTTCAGCGGCGCCAATTCCGCGCAGTTCGATGGTTTTCCCGGCACCATCAATATGCAGGCCGGTTCCAGCGTCCGCCTTTCCCCTAACAGCAGCGGCAACACGTTTGGCTCGCTCAGTCCGGTCTGGGTCATCAACGGCACTTTGCAACCGCGCAATGCCGGCAACACGATCCAGCTCGGCGCCTTCACCGGTTCCGGCGTGCTGGCGGGTGCGAATTCAGCCAGCGGCACGGGCGATACCATCTACGTCATCGGCGGCAATAATTCTGACGCGACTTTTGCCGGCGTCATCAGCAGCAATTCCGCCGTCGCGGGCACGGATGTGGATGTGAACAAGATCGGCACCGGCCGGCTGACATTGAGCGGGAGCAGCACTTACGGTGGCGGCACGACGGTCAATGCCGGCACGTTGCGCGTCAACAACCTCACCGGCTCGGGCACGGGTTCCGGCGCCTTGGAAGTTTTCTCGGGTGCCATCCTGACCGGTAACGGCTTCATCGGCGGCGCCACCACATTGGACGACGGCGCCATCCTCGCGCCGGGCGACCCGAATGGCACGCTGACCCTTTCCAACAACCTGACCTTGAATGACAATACGCTGCTTCAATTTGGTCTCGGCACGAGCAGCGATTCCGTGATCGTCGGCGGCGACCTGTTTTTGACCGGGCGGTTGACCGTGACCAACACGGCCGGTTTCGGCCCGGGCACCTACACGCTCTTCACCTGCGGCGGTACGCTGACCTTTGATGATCTCGTGCTCGTCTCCGCCCCGTCCGGCTACAACTACACCATCGATACCACCACTCCCGGCGTGGTGAAACTTGTTGTCGCCCTGCCCCCGCCGCCTGCCTTCGGCGGCGTGAATGTGACCGGCAACACCCTCACACTGAGCGGCAGCAATGGGAGACCGTACGCCAATTATTATGTCCTGCAATCTTCCAACCTCACCATGTGGACCAGCATTGCGACGAACCAGTTTGATAGTAACGGCGGTTTCAGCTTCACCACGAATGCGCCGGCCGGTTCGATGCAAAATTTCTACCGCCTCCAATTGCCCTGATGTGAACCTGTCTTGATGAGATCGAGTGCGACCAGCCTTGTCCGTGGATTCCTCCGGTCCATGGTTGCGGGCGCATGTCTCAGCGCGGCCGGCGCATTCGCGTCCTACCAGACGATCACCAATGATGTCTGGTGGAAGGACAACAACGGCAACCCGGTCATGGCCCAAGGCGGCGGCATCTCGAAATTTGGCGGCACTTATTATTGGTACGGAGTTCAATATGTTGAGATGGGGCCGTATTACACGAATGGCACCGTCAACACGGGCAGTTCCACTTTTTCATCGATCAACTGCTACAACTCCACGGATCTGGTGCATTGGACGTTCGTGAACAAAAGCGTTTCCCGGTCCACGGCGGGTTTCAGCAGCGCCGGCTGGGTCGGCCGTTTGGGACAGGTGGTTTATAACAGCGCCAGCGGCAAATATGTCATGTGGTTCGAAGGCTTGAACGGGCAGGCTTGCTGCACCAGCACCACGCCGGGCGGCAACTTTGTTTTGGATCATGTGCAGCCCGCCATCACCAATGTTTATTCCGGGCCGGGCGCGGGCGATTGCACGATTTTTTGCGATGTCGATCATGGCAGCACGCCGTATTTCATCTGTTCCGACCCGCATGGGCGGCAACACGCTTACGTCTGTCCGCTCAGTTCGAATTTTCTCACCATCGGCAACGCGGTGGCGATCAACGATACCGGCAGCATCCCTGCATGGCCGCAGGGCCAGGAGGCGAGCAACATGTTTGAGCGGAACGGCATTTACTATTACACCATGTCCAACCTCGCGGGCTGGAGCTACTCCACCGCGTACGAGGTGAATTCCACCAGCATCTTTTCTCCCACCAGCTACACGGCGGACGCCGCCTATCTGGGCACCACGGCCGACAACACACACTATTCCCAAGTCAGCTTCGGCTTCCAAGTCGCCGGCACGGTGACCACTAATTACCTGATGGTCGGCGATCGTTGGGCCCAGTTCATCAGCACCTATGCGAGCGCCGGGCATGGCAGCAATTTTGCCGTCATGTGCCCGATCACCTTCACCAACAACACGCCGTACTTCCAATCGCTGAACATGTTTCAGATCGATGCGGTCACCGGCAAATGGCGGCCGGCCACGACGGCGGACTCGCCCACGAACCTGACGGCGACCGCCGGCAGCGCGCAGGCGACGTTGAACTGGGCAGCCATGGATGGCGCAGATGCTTACAACGTGAAACGATCGACCGTCAACGGCGGTCCTTACAGCATCATCGCCAGTCCCACGGCGAATAATTTCACGGACAATACCGCGGCCAATGGGACAACCTATTACTACGTCATCTCCTCTACGAATGTCTTCGGCGACAGCCTGAATTCCGCGCAAGTCAATGTCACGCCGTCCATTGGACCACTGATCACGACTGCGGGTGCCAGCCCAAATCTCGCCTATCCCGGACAGCCAGTGATCATCAGCGCCACCGTGATCGCGCAGGCCAATCCCATTGCCGCAGTCACGGTCGATGCCAGCGCTATCGGCGGGTTGCCCAACCAGACACTGGTTGCCGACGGAGCCGGCAATTTTACCAACACCGTCATTGTCGGTGCCACGACGCCGGTTGCGGTTCTTACCCTGACTGCCAATGCCAGCGACACGCTCGGCAACATCGCATCGCCGTATTCGTTCCTCCTGACCATTGGCACTGTGAACGTCACTTGGAATGGCAATGGTCCCGACAACAATTGGAGTGACACCTCGAACTGGGCGACGGGCTCAGCGCCGGGGTTTGGCTACAGTTTGATCTTTGCCGGAGTGAAACGACCCACACCGGTTATGGATGCTTCCAATAATATTTACGCCGTCACGTTTGATGGCACTGCCAGCAGTTTTTTCATGACCGCCAGCGGCGGCAGCGCGCTCACGCTCACCGGCGGTGTGACCAATAGCTCGCCTAATTCACAGACGTTGAGTGTTCCGGTCATTCTGGGCGCACCGGTGACAATCAACGCCGCCACCGCCGCCGTGACCTTGGGCCAGACGATCAATAACAACGGCAATCTCCTCACGATTGCGGACGGCGGACGCAACACTTTGTTGGGCGGGGTGATCTCGGGAACCGGCGGCTTGGCCAAATACGGCACCGGCACCAATTCTCTCTACGCCAACAACACTTTCTCCGGCGGCATTGTCATCAGCAACGGCACACTGATCGTTGGATCCATTCCCACCGGCAGCTCGGGCCAGTTGGGGGCCGGCGCTTATTCCGGTGCCATCGTTGACAATGGAACGCTCACCTTCAACAGCGGCGCCTCACAAAATTTATCGGGCGTCATTTCGGGGATGGGCGCGTTGAACCAGACCGGCTCCGCCTCGCTCACGCTTTCCGCCGCAAACACGTTCACCGGCCCAACAACGCTCGCCGCCGGCACGTTGCTGCTGTCAAACCCGCTTGCGCTTCAGAACAGCACTTTGAATTTTATCGGCGGCAAGATCAACCCGACCGGCCTTTCGGCGCTGACGCTCGGCGGATTAAGCGGCACGCAAGGCACGGTCCTCATCAATAATTCTTTGGCGGGCGTGGCCTTGACTGTCGGCGGTAACGGCTCGAACACGGTTTATTCCGGCGCCCTGTCCGGCTCCGGCGTATCACTGACCAAAACGGGCACAGGCACCACCACCTTGACCGGCAGCAACAGTTACACCGGCAGCACCACGGTGAATACCGGCACGCTCGAACTTCCCTCCGGCGGCATCAACGGCGGCGCGTTGGCCGGTGCCGGTTTTCTCGTGGATGGCGGCACTTTGATCTCATCCGATGGAACCGCCCTCAGCGCGTTGAACAACGCCTTCACCGAAAGCTCCGGCACGGCCACCTTGGGTGCGATCACCGAACCCAATGCCGACGGCCTGCTCATCAAGATCACCGGCGGTAATTTTTCCGCCACCTCGCTGACCTTGCAGCGCACCGCGCAGTTTCTCACCGCACCCACTGCCACCATTCCCATCACGGCGGCGACCACTTCCGGATTGTACGTCAATGGCGGCACGGCCAACGTCAACTTGGGAACGTTGACCATCGGCACCGGCAATTCTTCCGATTCCGTCCGTCTGGATGCCGGCAACCTCACCGTCACCAATGAAGTGCTCGTCGGCCGTACGTCCAATACCCGCTGGGAAATTCTTCACATCAACGGCGGCAGTTTTACTTCGCTGGATACCTTCAACGGCATCGTGTTGAGCCAGAACAACGGAGCCACCGCCAATAATTCCGAGGTGTATTTATCGGGTGGAACCACGACGGCCGGGAAAATTGCTTTTGGCACCGTGACCGATACGGTCGGTGGCACGGGCTTCCTCATCGTCACGAATGCTTTCTTGTATGTGGGTAGCGGTGGCATCGTGCAGCCCAATACGACAGGCTACGTCAGCACGATCTCGCTGCTCGGCGGCACATTGGGCGCGGCCGCGGATTGGTCCAGTACGCTACCCATGCAGTTAAATGGAACCACTTTCATTTTCCAAACCTCCGATGCCTCCGGCGTGGCGCATAACATTTCGTTAAGCGGTTCTCTTTCCGGCGCGGGCAAGCTGGCAAAAACCGGCTTGGGCATGCTGACCTTGCTTGCCACCAACACCTATACCGGCGGCACAACGGTCAATGCGGGCAAACTGTTGGTGAATGGTGCGGTGGCAGTCAACGGTGGCGTACTCGGCGGCACCGGCGTCATCTCCGGTCCAGTCACGGTGAACGGCGGCGGCACGCTGACACCCGGCAATCCGCTGGGCACTTTAACCATCAGCAACAACCTGGTGCTGGCTGGCGGTACTCTCTCGGCCCAAGTCCAGCATTCGCCGGCCACCAATTCAGTTGTAAAAATTTCCGGCAGTTTTACGAAC
>DASZCA010000186.1:0-6368 GCA_035943555.1 Verrucomicrobiia bacterium | reverse complement strand
CGGTTGCAGGTCGTGGGCACCTACACGCCGCCCTTCCGCCGGTTGAATGCCGACGAGGAAAAAGGACTGGCGGCGCAGATATCTGCGGCGCGGCCGGACATCCTCTGGGTGGGCCTGAGCACGCCAAAACAGGAGAAATTCATGGCCGAATACCTGCCCAAGCTGGACGTGACGTTGATGGTGGGGGTGGGGGCGGCGTTTGATTTTTACAGCGGACGCACCAAGCAGGCGCCGCGCTGGATGCAGCGGAGCGGGTTGGAATGGTTTTACCGCCTGTGCAGCGAACCGCGCCGGCTGGGCCGCCGTTATCTGCGGAACAACCCGCTGTTCGTGGGCAAGTTTTTCGCCCAGCGGGCCGGGCTGAAAAAATACCCGGAACCCTGAGCCCGGGCGGAAGGGTGGGGCCTCATAATGTCCGCGAATTTGTTTGAGTAAATATCCCTGTTTCGCTATCTAAACCCTGCATTTTTGCACCCATGCCCGCCGAAGAATCAAAGAAACAACCGCCCTTGCTCGGCCTGCTCTGGCCGTATGAGATCCCGCTGGTGGCCGTGATGGCCTACGGCCTTTTTTTTCAGACCAGTTCCACCCTTCGGGGTTCACCTTGGACGGTGCCATGGTTTGGCGCCGCTATTTTGGCCGGGGTGGTGATGCTGGCATTGCGTTGTCCGGATGAATGGCGCATTTTGCCAAATAAGGCCGTCTTTTTCATTTCGGCCGCTGCCTGGGTGGCGCTGTTCACCTTCCTCGGCAATTCCACTTTTGGTTATGTGAACACCAATTCGATTTTCGCATGGGTGTTTGACATCTATACCGCGCCCGACTCGGAAGCCGAATATGCGTTGCTGATGCCGTTTGTGGTGCTGGCCCTGTTCTGGTGGAAACGCCGGGAACTGGTCGCCGGGACGCCGGGAACGTGGGCGCCGGCGCTGGGGCTGGTCATCGCGGGATTATTCATGCATTTGGTGGGCTATGTCATCCAGCGGCCGCATCTGTCCTTCGCCGGATTTTTCACAGGGCTTTACGGGCTGACGGGGCTGGCGTGGGGCAAAAACTGGCTGAAACGGAGTTTTTTCCCGTTTTTCTTGCTGGCATTCTGCATCCCGACGGTGGGTACGGATTGGTTGACGTTACGGATGCGCCTGCTGGTGGCGTGGATCGTGGCGGGTATCGCCCATCTGGGACTGGCGCCGGACTTGGTGCGTGACGGCACCCAGTTGCTGGATGCACAACATACGTTCGGCTATGAAGTCGCGGCGGCCTGCAGTGGCATCCGCAGCCTGACCGCCTTGCTGGCCTTGACGACTATTTATGGTTTTGTCTGCTTCAAATCGCCCTGGAAACGTGCGGTGATGGTTTTATCGGCATTTCCGTTGGCGATCTTGGGCAATGTCTTGCGCCTGTGTTTCACGATCATGGTGGCGGAACTCTGCGGACAAGACGCGGGCAAGGCGGTGGAAACGAAGGCCGGTTTCATCACTTTTGCCGTGGCCATCGCCTGTGTGTATTTCCTTGGCCGCTGGTTGGAAAGATCTGAATCCGCACTCCCGGAAACACCGGAGCCGGCATCGGCCAAAAAAGTTTCGGGGCGATCCGGGCCATTTTTCGCCGGACTGGTTTTGGCGCTGATGGGCGTGACGGCGATGTTGATTTTTCATATTAAATCACAACAGCGGCTGGGCGAACCGGGTGTGAAAACGCGGCCGATCGCCGGCAGCCGGCGTTTGGAGGTGTTGATGCCGCCGACGGTTCCAGGCTATACCTCGGAGATTTTGACGAATGCAGAAACCGTCCTGGAAAACCAGCTCCCGAAAGATTCGAGTTACCGCGCGCTGGTCTACACCGGCGAGGACAAATTTTGGATCCAGATGACCGCGGTGCTGATGGGCGCGGACCGTACCAGCATCCATTCGCCCTACATCTGCCTGGTTGGGCAAGGGTGGGCGATTGATAGCGAGCATACGACCATTGACTCCATCAAGATGGAACGGCCGCACGCCTATGACCTGCCGGTCAACAAACTGCTCGCCACCAAACAGGTCACCGGCACGGACGGCAAAACCCAGACCTTCCGGGGGATTTATGTTTATTGGTATGTGGATGGCAGCCATTTTACCCCCAATGAAAAGCTTTGGTCCACATGGTGGATGCCGCGCGACCTGCTGCTGCACGGCCTGTTGGAGCGCTGGTCCTATATCTCGGTCTTTGTCCCCTGCCTGCCGGGGCAGGAGGACGCGACCTATGACCGCATGAAAAAATTGATTGCGTCGGCGGTGCCGGAGTTTCAACTTGTGCCGCAGGGGGGCGGATGAAGCAAGGGGACCGTCAATCAATCTGAAGACAACTCTGAACGTCCATGCTGCAACGTGACCGCAATTTCAGGACGCAGGTGCATCAGCTCACCGATGCCTGCGTCTTGGCCACCAGCTTTTGGCTGGCCTTTGTGCTGCGCAGCAACGAAACGTTTTCCAACCTGCTCGGTTTGGACGTGATCAGCCCGGACTCCTTCGGCCAGGTGGTATGGCTTTATTTTGCGCTGGTGCCGGCGGCCCCGCTGGTGCTGGAATCGCAAGGGTTTTACACCCGGCCCATCTTGAGTTCGCGGACGGCTATGTTCTGGCCGTTGTTAAAGGGCTGTTTCATCCTGACCATCGGACTGGTGCTGCTGCTGTTCATGTTCAAGGAATCGAACACCGCGCCGCGTGGTGTCATGGTGTTCTTCGGGATCATCGGTTTCGCCCTGGTCTGGGTGAAGGAGGAACTGCTGCGGGTGGTGCTGCGCAGCCGCATGGCCAAGGCGCAATACAAACGGCGCATCATCATCGCCGGCACGCTGTCGGAGATCGCCCGCTTGCGAAAAATGGTGCAGACCCACGCGGCGAACAGTCTCGAGGTGGCCGCGGAGTTCAACCTGCCGGAATGCTCGCCGCCGCAGTTGATCGAACTGCTGCACGAGCATTCGGTGAGCGGCGTGCTGGTCAGCGCCCGGCACACGCAATTCGAGCGCGTGGAGGCGGTGATCCAGCTTTGCGAAACGGAAGGCGTCGAGGCCTGGCTGGTGGCGGATTTTTTTGCGACCCAGATCGCCCGGGCCACCTTCGATGAGATGTTCGGCGCGCCGTTGCTGGTGTTCCGCACCACGCCGGAAACCTCGTGGCAGATGCTGGCGAAGATGGCGCTCGATCTTTTTGGCTCGCTGGTCCTGCTGCTCTGCGCCGCGCTGCCGATGCTGTTCATCGCCATTCTGATCAAGCTCACCACGCCCGGGCCGGTGTTTTTCCGCCAGCAACGTTCAGGGCTTAACGGGACGCCGTTCAACATCTTCAAGTTCCGCACCATGGCGACGAATGCCGAGCAGTTCAAGCACGAGCTCGCGGCGATGAATGAGATGTCCGGCCCGGTCTTCAAGGTCACCAACGACCCGCGCATCACGCCCCTCGGCAAGCTGCTCCGCAAATACAGCCTCGACGAACTGCCGCAGCTCTTCAACATCCTGCGGGGCGAAATGAGCATCGTCGGGCCGCGCCCGTTGCCGGTGGATGAGGTGAAGCGGTTCAACGATCTCGCGCACCGCCGCCGCCTCAGCGTCAAACCCGGGCTCACCTGCATCTGGCAGGTGCAGGGACGCAACAAGATCTCCGACTTCAAGGAATGGGTGCGCCTGGACCTGGAATACATCGATAACTGGTCCATCTGGCTCGACCTCGCCATCATCATCCGCACCGTGCCCGCCGTGTTCAAAGGCACCGGCGCGAAGTAGGACGGTTTCGACATTGAATCACCCGCGTTTTTCACTACGCTTTCCACCATCGAATGAAAAAAAGACAACCCACCTCTGTCGTGACCGGCGCCGCCGGCTTTCTCGGTTCGCACCTGACCGACTTGTTGCTCAAACGCGGCCACAAAGTCATCGGCATTGATAATTTTGTCACGGGCAGCGTGGCGAACATCGTTCACCTGGGCGGCAACCCGAGTTTCAAGTTCATCCAGCAGGACGTCACCGAATTTCTTTTCCTCGATGGCCCCGTGGATTATGTCTGGCATTTCGCCTCGCCCGCGAGCCCGATCGATTACCTAAAAATCCCCATCCAGACGCTGAAGGTCAGTTCGCTCGGCACGCACAAGGCGCTGGGGTTGGCCAAGGAAAAGGGCGCGCGTTTCCTCATCGCCTCGACCTCCGAGATCTATGGTGACCCGCTGCAACATCCGCAGACCGAAGAATATTGGGGCAATGTCAGCACCATCGGCCCGCGCGGCTGCTACGATGAGGCCAAGCGTTTCGCGGAAGCCATGACCATGGCCTACCACCGTGAGCACAAGGTGGAGACGCGCATCGTCCGCATCTTCAACACCTACGGCCCGCGCATGCGTGTGAATGACGGCCGCGTCGTCCCCGCGTTCGTGAGCCAGGCGCTCAAGAACAAGCCCGTCACGATCTTTGGCAAGGGCACGCAGACGCGCAGTTTCTGCTATTACGCCGACCTCATCGAAGGCATCTACCGTTTGATGATGAGCAACTACGACCTCCCGGTGAACATCGGCAACCCGACGGAGATGACCATGCTCCAGTTCGCGGAACAGATCATCAAGGCCACCAAATCGAAGAGCAAAATCGTCTTCAAACCGCTGCCGCAAGATGATCCGAAACAGCGCAAACCGGACATCACCAAGGCCAAGAAACTGCTCAAATGGGAGCCCAAGGTGAAGCTGGCGGAAGGCTTGACGGATACGATCGCTTATTTCAAGACGAAGGTTTGAGACATCTGCGATTTACGATATGCGATTTACGAACCGCCGAAAGTGAGGCATCGTAAACCGTAAATCTGATATCGTAAATTCAGCGATGCTTTTTCGCGCCCGCCAATTTGAATTCGTCTTCCCGCGCCCCGCGCTGGTGATGGGCATCGTCAATGTGACGCCGGATTCTTTTTCCGACGGCGGGAAATTTTTTGATGCAGACGCCGCGGTGGCGCACGGGTTGGCACTGGTGGTGCAAGGCGCGGAGATCCTCGATATCGGCGGCGAATCCACGCGCCCCGGCGCGGAACCGGTAAGCGAGATCGAGGAATTACGTCGCGTCATCCCTGTCATTGAAGCGCTGGCCGCCAAAACCAAGGCCGTGCTTTCGATCGACACCCTCAAACCGGCGGTCGCCCGCGCGGCGCTCGCGTCCGGTGCCAGCATTGTGAACGATGTCGGGGCGTACCGCGACGACCAGGCGATGTGGCAGGTTGTGGCCGAGTCCGGGGCAGGCTACATTTGCATGCATGCCCAAGGCCCGCCAGCGACGATGCAAAATAATCCGGTGTATGCGGATGTCGTACGCGAGGTGGAAAGTTTTTTCCGGCATCGGCTGGAAAAATTGAACGCGGCGGGCGTGGCGGCTGACCAAATAGTGTTCGATCCCGGAATCGGGTTTGGGAAGACGCTGAAACATAATCTGCAACTGCTGGCCGGGCTGGGCCGTTTTGTTTCCTTGAACCGGCCGGTGTTGCTGGGAGTTTCGCGGAAGTCGTTCCTCCAAAAATTTTCAGGGGCGGCGGGCAATGAACGCTTGCCAGCCTCGCTTGCCTGCGCGACTCTGGCGATTGGCGACGGCGTGCAGATCATCCGCACGCATGACGCGGGTGAAACGGTGCATGCCCTGCGCCTCGCCGAAGCGGTTTTGAATCAGAAAGCAGATGCCTGAACAGTGGCACATCCAGAACTTGTGGCGCCCCGCCGTGGAGATTTTGATCCTGGCGGTGATGATCTATTTTGCGTTCAAGTTCGTGCGCGGCACGCGCGGCTGGCCGGTGGTGATCGGCTTCGTCATCATCTTGCTGGCGTTGACGGTGTTGACCACGCTGCTCAATTTGCAGGTGTTGCGCTGGATCCTCGGCAGCGCGTCCATCTTCATCGCCTTGGGTGCGCTGGTGATTTTTCAACCTGAAATGCGCCGCATGCTGGGCGAACTGGGCAACCTGCCGATCTTCGCCAGCAACAGCGAGCAGCGCGAGAGCATCGAGATCATCATCCAGACGTGCGAACGCCTGGCGGACATCCGTATCGGCGCGCTTATCGCCATCGAACAATCTATCCAGCTCCAGGAAGCCGTGGAGTCCGGCATCAAGGTGGATTGCGACGTGACGTCGGAGATGCTGGAGACAATCTTCTTCCCGAACAACGCGGTGCATGACGGTGGCGTGATCATCAAGGGCGACCGCATCATGTACGCGGCGTGCATCTTTCCGCTGACGCAGCGGAGCGATCTAAATAAGTCGCTCGGCACCCGGCATCGCGCAGCCATCGGCCTGAGCGAGGAGACGGATGCGGTGATCGTGGTGGTATCCGAGGAGACGGGGATGCTTTCCTACGCGTACAAAGGG
>DASZCA010000185.1:0-2233 GCA_035943555.1 Verrucomicrobiia bacterium | reverse complement strand
GCGGACGGTTCGCCATGGGAACTGACGGAACTGCCGGTCATTGGTGTGCGCTATGGCACAAGGACGGCGGTCGTCATCGTGCCGTGGCCGCACTATGCAGAACTGGTGGTCGGGGAGCGTGTAGGCGTGCGGTTCAAATTTCCGACGGGCCGGACGAACGCGACGCCGTGCGATATCGTTGCTTGCCGGTGCGGTAATGATCCGCTGGACGTGGCTCTGACCTTCCGGAACTGGCGCGCCACGGCCAAGGACACGGGCGCAATCCCCAAGCCGCGCTCGCTTGCGGCCAAGGCGAACGATCTGCCCGCTGTGACCAACCTCTTCGGCGCGGCGCATATTTACCTGTGGGGACCGGCTTTGTTCAGCCGGCACGATGTGGACCGCAAACAATGGCCCGCGTTTGCCAAGGCGCTGCGGGACAGCGTGCCGGATACATTTTTAGCGCGATTGCGAACAGAATTTTCCGCTGCCCAAACAAAGAGCCTCAACCAGCTCGCCATGGCGGAGTTCGGCGAAAACTGGCTGACGTTGGATGTCGCGGAAGCCATCGACAAAGCGCTGGCCAAACCCGCGCTGCTGAACTTGCCGACGAATACCCCGCCGGCTGAAGTGGTGCGACAAAATTTTAAGGCATTGAGCGAGGCGATGCATGGTCTGATGCATGACCCGGCTACGTGGGGCGACGGTTTTTCGTTGCCGATGATGGAATCGCTGCACACAGCGGGTGTAGATCGCGCCGTGCTCTTGCTTAGTGATTTTTATGGCCATTCGCCACGACCCGATCTGGCGGCGAAAGCGGCGGAACTGGGTTATCTGCTCGGGCCATATGATTCTTACCACTCGGTGCATAATCCCAAGGCGGCGGCGGAAGCCACTTGGGAAACGGCGCAGTTCGATGAAGCGGCGTATGTGCAAGGCCGCGTGGAAAAATCAAACGGTTCCGGCGATGGCGGCTTTAAAGGGCGTGGCTATCATCTCTCACCGAAAGCGGCGTGGCCATATGTGCAAAATCGCGTGCAAGGCGCGTTGCAACAAACGCCGTTCTCCGCGTGGTTCATTGATTGTGATGCGACGGCTGAATGTTTTGACGATTACAACCCGCTGCATCCGGCCACGCGCGTGGACGACATCAATGCGCGCCGTGACCGGTTGCGGTGGCTCGGCGCGGACAAGAAACTTGTGGTCGGCAGCGAAGGGGGTTCAATCCTGTTCGCGGATGTGATCGCATTCGGACACGGCATCCAGACGCCGTACATCAATTATCTGTCACCGGAATTCAAGGATCCGAACAGTCCGAGCTTCATCGGCAAATTTTGGCCGTCGGACTCGCCCGCGAATTCATTCAAACCCATCCCGGTGCCGGCGGCAGTGCTGTCGCCGTACTTTGATCCGCTGGCGCGCATTCCGTTTTATCGCTCGGCGTTTGGCGATGAGGTAATTGTGACCCATCATTGGAGCTATGACGATTTCAAGTTCAGCGATGTCGCCACGGAGCGGGAGTTGATGGAACTGCTCTACATGGTGCCGCCGATGTATCACCTTAACCGGGAAACATGGCCGCAACGACGGGCGCGTATCGTGAAACATTTCACATTTTGGTCACCACTGCACCGGCAGTTGGCAACCGCGCCGTTGACGCGGTTGGAATGGGTCACACCGGATCATCAGGTGCAGCGCACCGCGTTTCATCTGGCAGCAGGAGATGTGACGATGACGGTAAATTTTAGCGCGACGGCGGAAGCGGGATATCCGGCGTTATCGGCGACGGTGGGTGGATCGATTGTTGCCGCGCAGCGGGTTTATCTAGTAGATGGAAAGTAATTGGACACCGAGAAACGCAGAGGCGGGGAGAACGCAAAGGGCCGCCGAGAAAAAAACAATGTCGCTTCTTGCCGCACACCGGCAATTGCCTGTGCGCCTCTCTGCGTTCTCCGCGCCCCTGCGTTTTTTAGACCGCCTTTTTTTTCTTTGGCAAATTGTCGATGTCCACGGTGTGGGTGGCATCGCGGCGGGGGCGGATGAGCTTGGCGATAATACCCGTCCAGCCGGTCTGATGCGAGGCGCCGACGCCGCGGCCGGTGTCGCCGTGGAAATATTCGTGGAACAGGATGTAGTTTTTGAAATGCGGATCGGTCGCCAGCTTGGGATGGCTTTTCAAGACGGGGCGTTGGCCGTCCGCGCCAGGGCGGAACAGTTTTATGAGCCGGTCGGACAATTCATGCGCGACTTCGTT
>DASZCA010000184.1:0-14759 GCA_035943555.1 Verrucomicrobiia bacterium | reverse complement strand
TAATCGGTGTTGGCTCGCTCTTCTTCATATAGGCTCATTCTTCACCCTATTCCCACTCCGTCAATTCGAAGCAAGCCCACTCGCACTCCGCGTCGAAACCACGGACCAAGCCGAACGGTTCTTTGCCGCCCTCAGCCAAGGCGGCCAGATCCAAGTACCGATACAAAAAACTTTTTTCGCCGACCGCTACGGCATCGTCCTCGACCGCTTCGGCCTCTCCTGGAAAATCATGGTCGAATCCAAAACGCAAAACTGACTTTCAACCCAAGGCTCCCATCCAACTATCCCTCAATCCACTCATGTATTAATCCCCCCTCCCCATGATGACCCGCCTGATACCAAAAATATTCTTCAACCACATGAGCGAAGGCCTCGACCTCTTCGTCGACTGCCTAGGCTTTAAGGTGCTCCATCAGGATGAATCGCTCGCCGTCGTCGCCCGCGATGGCGCGAAAGCTTACATCGTCGAGAGCCTTGAATTCGCCGCCAAGGACCGCCCTGAGATCGCCATCGAAACTGACACCATCGAAGCCCTCTACGCCGAGATCACTGCCCGCCGTCCCGACATGCTCCACCCCAACGGCAAGGTCATCACCAAAAAACCTTGGGGCGCGCAAGAATTCGCCGTCCGCGATAAAACCGACATCTGCATCATTTTCCGGCAATGGTAACAATGTCCGCTACTTCAATAGCCAGCCGTTCTCCGATCCGCGCTAGCCTTATTCTTAATACCCCAAAGGGGTATCAGCCTTCAGCCCAGGGTTGCGAGGCACGAGCTACCCTGGGTATCCGCCCCAAAATTCTCTTCGTCCTTGCCCGCCACCGCCGGAGATGGCGGGCAAAGGCGAACTATCCTAATTTCCCGCTCGACAACCGAGCCATCCAGAATAAGCCTCTTTCACGGATTGGTTAAATCGCTCATCCCACTCATGCTTGCCCGTCTAACATTTTTTGTCTTGCTGATGCTAAACGCTTGGACTGCCCTGTCCGTCATCCGCATTGAACGCCTCAATGCCGAGGCTGGACTTTATCTCCCCCGGCATATCCACGATGGCAAGTGGCGAATCTCACCTGATAATACACCATGTGACCGATTGCGAGAATTGGTCAACGGCATTGGATTGTTTCAATATCTATTGGCTCCTTTGGTGATTGGATTATCCGCATTCGTTTTCGTCCGTAAAGGCCCGCACACGCACCATATCGTCGCCATTTTCACCATGGCCATTGGCTTGGCAGCACTTGGCTTGGCATTTTATCGGGACTATCTCTCGAGTTTGGTATGATGATTATGACCATGCAGTCACCAAATCACAGACCGTGCTGCTCAAGCATATGAGAATTTTTGCCGCCATATTCTGCGGTGTGATTCAGATAGTTTTGGCCATGAAATTTTGCCCGGAAAGTTGTGAGCCCATCGTTTATTGGGCGTTGCCGTTTTTTCACAAGATTTGGCATCCGCTCTCATCTGGGCCAAGTCCAATTGCTTGTTTTTCGTGCCTGATGTTAAATGCCACCATTATTTCGGCGGCGGTGTTTATGGTTCTTGGTTTGCGAAAGAAAACATGAAATTTCACGATAAACATTCAATGAAAACCATTTCGTCTTACCTCGCCATCATCTGCTCCCTCATTTTCACCACGCTCCCTCTCACGCTATCGGCCGCCCCATTAACCAACGCCGATACCACCATCCACGCCCCCGACGACGACTCAGAAATCATCATCAAAACCACCTCGCGCACCGCCGGGGCCATCGAATCCCTGCAATGGAACGGCAAAGAATTTCTCAATAGCACCGATCACGGCCGCGAACTGCAAGCCGCTTGGAACGGCAACGCGGGCATCGAACCCATCGCCGACGAAACCTTCAACCCCACCGAAGCTGGCTCATTGGATGACGGCGCCGGCACCAACTCATCGAGCCGGCTGCTGGAAATCCAAGCCCACGAAAATCAACTAATGACCTTCAGCCAGCCTGCTTTTTGGCTGAACCCCGGGGAAACATCCGGCGGCAAACCCGCACGCAATAAAACCGTCGTTTCCAACGACCGCCTGCGCAAACAGATCGTGATCGGCTGCACGAACTTGCCGCACGCCATCGACTGCCAGCTCACGGTTACCCTCGCTCCCGAGGACCATAACACGCGCTGCGTCATCGAAGCCCTGACCGGTTACATGCCCCCGGAGTTCGATCACTTTCAAGTCTTCAATCCCAAAACCGGCCAGCTTGCCCCCATCGATGACGGCCCCGGCGAGCAACCACTGCCATTGGTCTTCTCCACCGCCGATGGCAAATACGCCATGGGCGTTTACTCCCCGTCATCCGAAACGCCGCGCGATGCCACCGGCCCCACCTATGGCCGTTGGAATTTTAAAGACTTTCACGTCGTAAAATGGAACTGTGTCTTCCGCCTGCAAAACCCCGCCGGCCTGTCTGGTGATTTCCATTGCCACGTCTTCGTCGCCGTCGGCTCGCTGGAAGATGTCCGAACAACCTTGATCGCCCTTCAAAAAACGAAATGATTTGGCTATGACCAGGTTACGGCCTGAGCGCCACCCATTTTGACCTTGAATCGTGTTCACATATGATTGACCAGCATAAGAAAAAAGCCCTTATTAAATACATCAAGCAGCGCCAAATGTCGGAGTGTAGCGAGATACTCCTATCGCCTGATTTGTATTTTGATGGATATGATGACGGCAATTGCAATATCTGCGCGAATAACCGCAACCCAATTTCGACATCACAATTTGCAGCCCGCTTACGCAAGCTTCAGGAGCAAACTGAGGTTTCAGCCGTATTCATCCGGTTCTATGATTACACCGACGCAGAAGAATCTGAAGATTGTTGGATTGGCAGCGATTCAGTCTGCCTCGTGACCAAGGTGAGCCTTGATATGGTGCGAGAATGGTTCGCCGATTTCGAGATTTCAAACGTGCAGGTTGAAAATGATGTCTCCAAGTTCGATGGCGCACCGGCAATTCTTGATGGCTTTCACCTCGTTGCCGTTTGGTGGGACTGATAAAAAATAAAAACAAAAAAACCGGAACCTTGCGGCTCCGGTTTTGATTGAGATTAACTAAATCCTACCAGCGGAAATGCGCGAACGCCTTGTTCGCCTGCGCCATCTTATGCACTTCGTCACGTTTGCGGATGGCGTTGCCCTGGCCTTGATAGGCTTCGAGGATTTCGGCGGCGAGCGCGGCCTTCATCGGAATGCCCTTCTTGGCATCCGCGAAATCAACGATCCAGCGGAGCGCGAGTGCGTTCTGCCGGTCCGTCGGGATCTCCAACGGCACCTGATACGTGGCGCCACCGACGCGGCGGGCCTTCGTTTCGATGCGCGGCTTGGCGTTATCCACGGCGCGTTGCAAGATTTCGATCGGGTTGCTGGCCGGATTCTTCTCGGAGATGCTGTCGAACGCGCCGTAAACGATGCGTTGCGCCGTGCTCTTCTTGCCGGAAATCATCACGGTGTTGACGAGGCGGGCAACCAGCGTGCTCTGGTATTTGCCGTCCTTGGCCATGGGCCGTTTTGCTGCGGAATGTCTGCGGGACATGATTATTTATTCGTTAAAAGGGTTTACTTGGCCGGGGCCGCGGCTTTGGCCTTCGGCTTCTTCACGCCGTACTTCGAACGGCTGACCCGGCGTTTTTCCACGCCGGCCGCGTCGAGCGTACCGCGCACGATGTGATAGCGCACACCGGGCAAATCTTTGACACGGCCGCCGCGGATCAGCACGATGCTGTGCTCCTGCAGGTTGTGGCCTTCGTCCGGGATGTAGGCGATGACTTCGTAGCCATTCGTCAGGCGGACCTTCGCCACTTTACGCATGGCGGAGTTCGGCTTCTTCGGCGTGCGCGTCATCACTTGGATGCACACACCACGACGAAAGGGCGAGCCTTCCAAGGCAGGCGACTTGGACTTGTAGTTGACTTTAGTGCGGCCCTTGCGGACCAGTTGATTGATTGTCGGCATTTGCGTTAAAAATCGCGGTAAAATTACCGTTTTTCTGTTTGGGAGAAACGGAATGCAGAAGTTAAATTAACCCTCCGCCCGTTGCAACCCTATTTTCTAGATTATTTGGCTCGTTTTTTGGGATTAAAAACGGGCGCCCGGTTTCACCGGACGCCCGTCTGATATTCGTTCGTCAGGCGAGCAACGGATTCTCCGCCTCTTCCACCACTGACTCCTCGATGGGCGGCTCTTCCGGCAGGTCCACCAGCGGCTTGAGCGTGACCTTGCGGTGACGGTCGAAGCCGGTGCCGGCCGGGATGATATGGCCCATGATGACGTTTTCCTTGAAGCCACGGAGGCTGTCGATTTTGGAACGCGTCGCCGCTTCGGTCAACACGCGGGTCGTGTCCTGGAAGCTCGCCGCGCTCAGGAAGCTGTCGGTCTCCAGCGAGGCCTTCGTGATGCCGAGCAACACGGGTGAGGCTTCCGCCGGCTTGCCGCCCTTCTTCTCGACCGCTTCGTTCTCGGCCTCGAATTCGAGCTTGTCCACCTGTTCGCCCCAGAGGAATTGCGTGTCGCCGGTCTCGGTGACGCGGATCTTGCGCAACATCTGGCGGACGATGATCTCGATGTGCTTGTCGTTGATCGTCACACCTTGCAGACGATAAACTTCCTGCACTTCGCCGACCAGATGTTCCTGCAGTTCCTGGGGTCCGCAGACGTCCAGAATTTCGTGCGGGTCCATCGGGCCTTCGGTGAGCTGCTGGCCTTTCTTGACCAGATCGCCCTTGAACACGATGACGTGTTTGCCGATCGGGATGAGGTGTTCCTCTTCCAGTTGCGTGACCGGGTCCTTGATGAGCACGCAGCGCTTGCCGCGAACGCTCGCCCCGAAATCGACGATGCCGTCGATCTTGGAGATTTCGGACGCGTCTTTCGGACGGCGCGCTTCGAAGAGTTCCGCCACGCGCGGGAGACCGCCCGTGATGTCGCGGGTCTTGGCCTGTTTGCGCGGCGTCTTCGCCAGCAACGTTCCGGGAACGATGCTGTCGCCTTCATTGACCACGATGTGCGCGCCGGAGGGAATCGGATAATTCGCCACCACTTCGCCCTTGGTGTCGGTCATGATGACCTGCGGGTGCAAATCTTCCTTGTGGTCGATGATGACCATGGATTCTTCGCCCGTCGCCTCGTCAACTTCCTGTTTCATCGTCACACCTTCGATGATGTCATGGAACTTAACTTTGCCGGCCTTCTCGGAGAGAATCGGCATGTTGTGCGGATCCCATTGGACCAG
The DNA here is from genome assembly GCA_035943555.1 of Verrucomicrobiia bacterium. GTDB lineage: Bacteria > Verrucomicrobiota > Verrucomicrobiia > Limisphaerales > UBA11358 > UBA11358. The sequence goes on along the minus strand of DASZCA010000184.1, from coordinate 9,501 downwards.
CGTGTCGCCCTTCTTGAGCGTGTCGCCGTCCTTGATTGAGATGATCGCACCGATGACGATGTTATGGTTTTCCAGTTCGCGGCCGTCGTCGGCCAGGATGGAGATCGAGCCGTTCTTGTTGAGAACGATGTTGTTGCCGTCTTCGAGCTCGACCACGCGGAGTTCGTTGTAACGAACGAGACCGTCGTGCTTCGGCTTGATGATCGGCTGCTTGAACACGCCGGACGCCACACCGCCGGTGTGGAACGTACGCATCGTGAGCTGCGTGCCGGGTTCGCCGATGGATTGGGCGGCGATGATGCCGACCGCTTCACCGAGCTTCACCAGCGCGCCGGTCGCGAGGTTGCGGCCGTAGCACCGCTGGCAGATGCCGTGCTTGCTCTCGCAAGTCAGCACCGAGCGGATGCGCAGGCGGTCGATGCCGGCGCTGTCGATGCGCTTGGCCTTGACCTCGTCGATCTCCTCGTTCGCCTTGATGAGGAATTCCTTCGGGCTCGTCGGGTTCACCATGTCGTCGCAGGCGAAACGGCCCACGAGACGTTCGGAGATCTTGACGACTTCGTCTTCACCTTCGAACACCGCGGAGACCCAGATGCCGTTCGTCGTGCCGCAATCAGCCTCCTGGATGATCACGTCTTGCGAAACGTCAACGAGCTTGCGCGTCATGTAACCGGAGTCGGCCGTCTTCAGCGCCGTGTCGGCCAGACCCTTGCGGGCGCCGTGCGTCGAGATGAAGTATTCCAACACCGACAGACCTTCACGGAAGTTCGCCAAAATCGGCTTCTCGATGATTTCGCCGCTCGGCTTGGCCATCAAACCGCGGAGACCCGCCAGCTGGCGGACCTGCTGCTTGTTACCGCGGGCGCCGGAATCAACCATCAAGTACACCGGGTTGTATTCCTTCTTGCCCTGGTTGGCCTTGAGCGTATCGAACATCACGCTCGAGATCTTGTCCGTGCAGTGCGTCCACACGTCCACGATCTTGTTGTAACGTTCGCCGGAGGTGATGACACCTTTGCGATATTGTTTTTCGACTTCCTTGATGAGCTTGTGCGCTCCTTCAATTTCCTCGTCGCGTTCTTTCGGCACGATCATGTCATCAATGCCGATGGACACGCCGGACTTCGTCGCTTCGCGGAAACCGATTTCTTTGAGCTTGTCGAGCATGACAACCGTCTTGTCATGACCGGCGGTCTTGTAGCACTTCCAGATCAGGTCACCGAGGTCGGACTTCTTCACCGGCTTGTTGTGGAAGCCGAGTTCCGAGGGCCAGATCTCGCTGAACAGCACGCGGCCGACGGTCGTATCAATAACCTTCTTGTCCGCGTTGCCGAGCACCGTCTGCTTGCCAAAGTCGGGGTTCGCCAGGCGGATGCGATCGTGCGTTTTCACGCAGTTGTCGCTGTGCGCATAGATGACCTCTTCCTTCGAGCCGAACAACGGCAGCGTGTTCAGGTCGGACGGCAGCGCCTTGCGCGGTTCCGCCGTGACGTAATAGCAACCGAGCGTGATGTCCTGCGTCGGCGTGATGATCGGCTTGCCGGATGAGGGCGAGAAGATGTTGTTCGTCGCCATCATGAGCAGACGGGCTTCCATCTGTGCCTCAACGGAAAGCGGCACGTGGACGGCCATCTGGTCACCGTCGAAATCCGCGTTGTAAGCGGTACAGACGAGCGGATGGATGCGGATCGCCTCGCCTTCGATGAGTTGCGGTTCGAAAGCCTGTACGGACAAACGGTGCAACGTCGGCGCGCGGTTCAGCAACACCGGATGACCCTTCGTCACTTCTTCCAGCACGTCCCACACTTCGCGGGTCTGGCGTTCGATCATCTTCTTGGCGCTGCGCACGGTGTGCACATAGCCGAGCTCTTTCAAGCGGCGGATGATGAACGGCTCGAACAAAACGAGCGCCATCTTCTTCGGCAGACCGCATTGGTTCAACTTCAGTTCCGGTCCGATCACGATGACCGAGCGGCCTGAATAATCCACGCGTTTGCCGAGCAAGTTCTGACGGAAACGGCCGCCTTTGCCCTTGAGCATGTCGCTCAACGACTTCAGCGAACGGTTGCCCGCGCCGGTCACCGGACGTCCATGGCGGCCGTTGTCGAACAACGCGTCCACGGCTTCCTGCAACATGCGCTTTTCATTGCGGATGATGACTTCCGGCGTCTTGAGCTGCAGCAACGTCCGGAGACGGTTGTTGCGGTTGATGACGCGGCGGTAAAGATCGTTCAAGTCGGACGTCGCAAAACGGCCGCCTTCGAGCGGAACCAGCGGACGCAAGTCCGGCGGAATCACCGGCAGCACCGTAAGAATCATCCATTCCGGACGGCTCTTTGAGGAGTGCAACCCTTGCAAGAGCTTGATGCGCTTGGCCAGTTTCTTGCGGATCTGCTTGCTCTTGGTTTCCGTCATCGCAATGGCCAATTCATCGGCCTGCTTGGTGAGGTCCACGCGTTCCAAGGCTTCGCGCACGGCTTCGGCACCCATCTTGGCGGTGAATGCCTCGGCACCGTACGTTTCGCGGGCTTCGCGGAGTTCAACTTCCGTGAGCAGCTGGTTCGCCTTGAGCGGCGTGGTGCCCGGATCGATCACGAGGTAATCCTCGTAATAGATCACGCGTTCCAAATGGCGCGCCGTCATGTCCAGCGCCAGACCGATGCGCGAGGGCATGCACTTGAAGAACCAGATGTGCTGCACCGGCACGGCGAGCTCGATGTGCCCCATGCGTTCGCGGCGGACGCGGGAGAGCGTCACTTCCACGCCGCAACGGTCGCAGACGATGCCGCGATGCTTGATGCGCTTGTACTTTCCGCACGAGCACTCCCAGTCCTTGACGGGACCGAAGATGCGCTCGCAGAACAGGCCGCCTTTTTCCGGCTTGAACGTGCGGTAGTTGATCGTTTCAGGATTCTTGACTTCGCCCTTGCTCCAGGAGCGGATGGCGTCGGGCGAGGCCAGCGTGATGCCGACATAGTCAACCTGGTTGACTTTCTCGAGGCCGAGCAGCTCGCGGGCGTTTTCTTTGGAAGTAGTGGTAGACATACTTTTTCTTTCAGCAAATGTTTCGGTTAGACCGCGGCCAGCGTGGCGGCGGCGACAGTGGCGGCGTTATCGCCCTGGTTATGTTCGATCGGGTTTGAATAGCCGACCTTCACATCGAGACCGAGTGATTGCATTTCTTTGACAAGCACGTTGAACGATTCCGGGATGCCCGCTTCCAGCGAGTTGTCACCTTTGACGATGCTCTCGTAGATGCGCGTACGGCCCTGCACATCGTCGGACTTCACGGTCAGGAGTTCCTGCAACGTGTACGCCGCGCCGTAGGCTTCCATCGCCCACACTTCCATTTCGCCGAAGCGCTGACCGCCGTATTGCGCCTTGCCGCCCAGCGGTTGCTGGGTGACGAGCGAGTACGGTCCGACTGCGCGGGCGTGAATCTTGTCCGCCACCAAGTGACCCAGCTTCATCATGTAGATGTAGCCGACGACGATCTCCTGGTCGAACTGGTCGCCCGTGCGGCCGTCGATCAAGTGCGTCTTGGCATGTTCGGGCAATCCGGCCTGCTTCAGGTAGCCGCGGATGTCCTTTTCCTTCATGCCGTCGAACACCGGCGTCGCGAATTTCAAGCCGAGGAATTTCGCCGCCCAGCCAAGGTGAGTTTCCAACACCTGACCGACGTTCATACGGCTGGGCACACCCAGCGGATTCAAGACGATCTCCACCGGAGTTCCGTCCGGCAGATGCGGCATGTCCTCTTCCTTCACGATCTTGGCGACAACGCCCTTGTTACCGTGACGGCCGGCCATCTTGTCACCGACAGACAGTTTGCGTTTCGAAGCGACATAGACCTTGACCGACTTGACGATGCCCGCTTCCGAGCCTTCTCCGGCTTCGGCGCGTTCCATCTCTTCGTCGTACTGCATCTGCAGGTCGTCGAACTTCTTTTTAAACTGGCCGATGATTTCGCTGATCTTGTTGCGGATCGGCGACGGGTCGATCTCGATGCGGTCATAGACCGTCGCGAGCTTGCGCAGCAGCGTCTTCGTGATCTTGCGGTTGGCTGGGATGATGATCTCGCCGGTCTCGCTGTTCACGACGTCGAGCGGAATCTTTTCGCCGAGCAAAATGTTGCTCAACGCTTCCGTCAACTGGTCCTGCAATTCACCGAGTTTCTTCTGGTGATCGGACTCGATCTGCTTCGCATGACGTTTCTCTTCGCTCGTCGCGGAACGGCTGGTCTTCTCGCCATCTTTCTTGGACGAAACTTTCACGTCCATGACGATGCCGTAAGTTCCGGAGGGAACCTTGAGCGACGTATCTTTCACATCCGCGGCTTTTTCGCCAAAGATGGCGCGGAGCAAACGTTCTTCCGGAGCGAGTTCGGTCTCGGACTTCGGAGTGATCTTGCCGACGAGGATGTCGCCGGGTTTCACTTCCGCGCCGATGCGGATCACGCCGTCGGTACCGAGGTTCTTCAACGCTTCATCGCCGAGGTTCGGGATGTCGCGCGTGATTTCTTCCGGTCCGAGCTTCGTATCGCGGGCCGCCACTTCAAACTCGTCGATGTGGATCGAGGTGAAGATGTCGTCTTTCACGATCTTCTCGCTGATGAGGATCGCGTCCTCGAAGTTGTAGCCGTTCCACGGCATGAACGCCACGAGCACGTTGCGGCCGAGCGCGAGCTCGCCGTTCTGCGTGCACGGACCGTCCGCCAGGACCTGGCCCTTTTTGATGTGGTCGCCCTTCGCCACCAGGATCTTCTGGTTGATGCAGGTCGCCGCATTGGAACGCATGAACTTGCGCACCGGGTAAACGGAAACGCCGTTCGCCGGGTCATGCTTGAGTTTCTTTTTGCCTTCGGGCAACTGGCCGTTTTCAGTGATGATGATCTGGTTACCATTCACGGAAGCGACTTTGCCGGCTTCTTCGGCGACCAGGACGGCGCGTGAATCACGGGCCACGCGGTCTTCCATGCCCGTCGCGACGAGCGGCGCCTCGGTCACGAGGAGCGGCACGGCCTGGCGTTGCATGTTGGAACCCATCAAGGCGCGGTTCGCGTCATCGTGTTCCAGGAACGGAATCAACGAGGCGGCGATCGAGACCAGCTGTTTCGGCGAGATGTCCATGAAATCCACTTTCGCGGGTTCCACGTCGATGAATTCGCCACGTTGACGGCAGACCACGCGGTCTGTTGTAAAGTGACCTTTTTCATCCATCACCGAGTTCGCCTGCGCCACGATGAACTGCTCTTCGCGGTCGGCGGTCAGGTATTCGACATCGGTCGTCACCCGGCCATCCTTCACCCTGCGGTAAGGCGTTTCCAGGAAACCGAAGTCATTGATCCGCGCGAACGTCGCCAGCGACGCGATCAGACCGATGTTCGGTCCTTCGGGCGTTTCAATCGGGCAAATACGGCCATAATGCGACGGATGAACGTCGCGGACTTCAAAACCGGCACGGTCACGCGAGAGACCACCGGGTCCGAGCGCCGACAAGCGGCGTTTGTGCGTGAGTTCGGCAAGCGGATTGATCTGGTCCATGAACTGCGACAGCTGGCTCCGGCCAAAGAAATCGCGGATCACGGCGGACAGCGCCTTCGGATTGATGAGCTTTTGGGGCGTCATCGATTCGACGGTCTGATCGAACAGCGTCATGCGTTCCTTCACCAGACGTTCCGTGCGGGACAGACCCACGCGGCACTGGTTGGCCAGCAATTCGCCGACGGTACGGATACGACGGCTGCCAAGGTGATCGATATCATCCAAGGAACCTTCGCCCTTTTTCAGCTTGAGCAGATACTTCGTAGCGGCCACGAGATCATCCTTGGTCAGGATGCGGCCTTCGGCCTTCATGCCCAACTTCTGATTGATCTTGTACCGGCCCACGCGACCGAGGTCATAGCGCTTTTCATCAAAGAAAAGGCGCTTGAGCAATGCGCGTGAGTTCGCCGCCGTCGGGGGATCTCCAGGACGCAGGCGGCGGTAAATGTCTTTCAACGCCTCTTCTTCGTTCTTTGCCGGATCTTTCTTGAGGCACTTGATCATGTTGCCTTCGTCCACCGAGGTGTCGACGACTTTGATCTTCGTGATGCCGAGCTCGGCGATCTGCTTGACGACAGCTTTCGAGAGCGGCTCAAAGGCGCGCGCGACGACGAGGCCCTTCTCCTCATCCACGGCGTCCTGCACCAGCACGCGGTTCTGCAAATCTTCGATCTTTTCCGCTTCCTTCACCGTCAGATCTTCGATGGTGTAGAACAGCTTCAAGATTTCTTCGTCCGTGCCGCGGGTAAGGCCGCCGTTGTCTTTCGACTTGCTGCCCTTTTCCTTGTCTTCGTGGTCGAGGAAGGAAAGCGCGCGGAAGAACGTCGTCGTCAAAAATTTCCGGCGGCGTTTTTTGCGGTCGAGATAGACGTAGAGCAAATCGCTCGTATCGAACTGCGCCTCGTACCAGGAACCGCGGTCAGGGATGACGCGGAAGCTGTGGAGCATCTTGCCGTTCGGATGCTGGGTCGCTTCAAATGCGATGCCCGGCGAACGGTGCAACTGGGAGACGACGACGCGTTCCGCGCCGTTGATGACAAACGTGCCTTGCGGCGTCATCAGGGGCAGTTCGCCCATGAAAACTTTTTCTTCCTTGGCGCTCTTGGCCTCTTCCTTGAGCAGGAAGGTCACGTAGAGCGGCGCGCCGTAGGTCAGACCTTCGCGCAAACACTCCAGCCAGTCGATCTTGGGTTCGCCGATCTCGTAGGAATCGTAGTCCAGCGTGACCTTGCCATCGTAACTTTCGATGGGAAACACCTCGCGGAAGACGGATTCAAGGCCGTTATGACGGTTGCGCTTTTTGGGCGAAGCGTCGGCCTGCAGGAACTCCACATAGGAATTCGTCTGCAACTCGATCATGTTCGGCGGGATGACGATCTCTTTGATCTTGCCGAAATTGATACGTTCTGTGACTCGCGATGGCATTTTGATTTTCCTTTCGGGGCACGGCTACACGCCGCACCGGCAATTTTTATTTAACGACACAAGGCAAGCCCGCCGCGTTTCGCGGCAAACCTGCCAAAACCACTACTAATATTACTGCTGCTTCAGACTTCAACAAATTTTTATTTTCCCCGTAGAGACGGGAAGGGGGCGACGGCCGCGTTTTGCGCAACCGCCGCCCCGGACTGCAACACTTACTTGACTTCGACCTTCGCGCCGGCTTCTTCCAGCTTCTTCTTCGCGGCGTCGGTATCGGCCTTGTTCGCGCCTTCCAGCAAGGGCTTCGGAGCGCCTTCGACCAAAGCTTTCGCTTCGGCGAGACCCAGACCGGCCTTCACTTCACGCACGACCTTGATGACGGCGATCTTCTTGTCCGCCGGAACGGAGGCGAGGATCAGGTCAAAGGTGTCTTTGGCGGCGGCCGGAGCGGCGCCAGCGGCGGCGGCACCCGGAGCAGCAGCGGCAGCCACAGGAGCTGCGGCGGACACGCCCCATTTGGTTTCAAGTTGTTTGACCAAGTCAGCGGCTTCGATGACCGTGAGCTTGCTCAATTCTTCGACTAAGTTAGCGATTTCTGCCATACTATTTTTTCTTTCTGTCGTCTCGTCGTTAGCCTCGGCCTCGGCAATTTTCAGTCCACGGCCTGTGAACCGACGATTTACGTTGTTGTTGTTGGTTGGTTCCCCGGACTGGATTTGACCCCGATCCGGAAATTTTGTTCAGCCGTATTATTCGGCTTTTTCGGACTTGGCCTTGATGACCTGCGCCAGCATGGTCGCCGGCGTGTTGATGAGGGTCGCGAGCTTCGTGGCCGGGGCGTTGAACAGGCCCAGCAGCTTGGCGCGCAACACATCGAGGCTCGGGAGATCCGCGAGGGCGATGATCGAGTCCTGTTCGAGGCGCTGGCTGTTCAAGTAACCGAACTTGAGCTTCAGCTTGTCGAACTCGGCGGCGAAGTTCTTCACGACCTTCGCGGCCGCAGAGATATCTTTCTGCCCGGTCACCACGGCCAGCTGGCCCGCGAGCGCACCGTTCAGATCCACACCGGCTTCCTTGGCGGCGATGTTGAACACGGTGTTCTTCACCACGTGCACTTCGGCACCCGCCTGGCCGAGCCGCTTGCGCAGTTCGGTCAGATGTTCCACTTTCAAGCCCTGGTAACCGACCACGATGAAGAACGGCGAGCCGTTCAAGCGCGTGGTGTATTCCTTCGTCAGTAATTGTTTTTCTACACGCATGGGAAAATTTGGTTAATTGTTTGCGAATTCGCGGACGTCCACGCGCACCGCGGGACTCATCGTCGCCGACAGCGTGCAGGAATGGATATAGGTGCCCTTGACGCTCTGCGGACGCGCCTTGGAAACGGCTTCGATCACGGCGCGGGCGTTCTCTTCGAGATGCTGCGGCGTGAAGTTGGCCTTGCCCACGACCACGTGAACGTTGCCCGCTTTGTCCGTCTTGAATTCCACGCGGCCGGCTTTCACTTCTTTCACAGCCTTCGCCGTGTCATCGGTGACCGTGCCGGTCTTCGGGTTCGGCATCAAGCCGCGGGGTCCGAGGACTTTGCCCAGTTTGCGCACTTCGATCATCGCTTCCGGCGTGGCGATCGCCACATCGAAATCCGCCCAGCCGCTCTGGCACTTGGCGATCATGTCTTCGAAACCGACGTTTTCCGCACCGGCGGCTTTCGCCGCATCCGCCGCGTTGCCTTTGGCGAACACGAGCACGCGGACGGTCTTGCCGCTGCCGTGCGGAAGTGGAACCGTGCCACGGACCATCTGGTCGGACTGTTTCGGATCAACCCCGAGGCGGAACGCGAGATCAACGGTCTCGTTGAACTTGGCCTTGGGAAATTTCGCGAGGACGCCGACGGCATCCTTCAACACGTACGCCTTCTTGGCGTCAACCACTTCGAGCGCTTTTTTGAATCGTTTGCTGGGCATTTGTTTTGGTGCGGTGCATGCGGGCTTTTGGCCCTCCCGCGTTTATTGTTTACTGATCAACCGACAACTTCGATCCCCATGCTGCGGGCCGTGCCGGACACGGTACGGAACGCGGCTTCTTCGCTGGTCGCATTCATGTCCTTGGACTTCATCTTGACGATGTCAAGGATCTGCTTGCGCGTCACCTTGCCGACCTTGTCCTTGTTCGGGACCTTGGAACCGGCGGTGATGCCGGCGGCCTTCTTGAGAAGGATCGACGCCGGGGGCGACTTGGTGATGAAAGTGAACGACTTGTCTTGATATACCGTGATGACCACGGGGATCACCAAGCCGGCATCATTTTTGGTAGCCGCGTTAAATTCTTTGCAGAAGCCCATGATGTTGACGCCGTGCTGACCGAGCGCGGGACCAACGGGCGGTGCGGGATTGGCCTGGCCAGCCGCAATCTGCAATTTGATCATTCCTGTGATTTTCTTTGCCATAAAAATATAATATTAAGATTTCTCGACCTGCCAGTATTCCAGTTCCACCGGCGTGTTGCGGCCGAAAATGTTCACGGTCACCTTGAGCTT
>DASZCA010000183.1:0-2682 GCA_035943555.1 Verrucomicrobiia bacterium | reverse complement strand
CCGACCTTGTCGTTGTTGCGGATGGCGGAGAAGGCGAGCACGGAGGCGATCTCGGCGGCGAGTTCGCGCTTGGACTGGTCTTTGGAACCGAACAGGCCGGAACCGCTGACATCCACGATGAGCATGAGCGTGAGTTCGCGTTCCTCGACAAATTTTTTGATGAACGGATGGTTCATCCGGGCGGTGACGTTCCAATCGATGGCGCGGACGTCATCGCCGGGCTGGTATTCGCGGACCTCGTCGAAGTTCATGCCCTGGCCCTTGAAAACGGAATGATACGCGCCAGCGAGCGTCTCCGTCACGATGCGGTTCGTGCGGAGCTCGATCTGGCGGATCTTCTTGAGGATTTCGCGGGGGATCATGGGGAAATTGCCGGTTGCCGGTTGCCGGTTGCCGGTTGCCGGTTGCCGGATTTAAGGCGGTGGAAACTCCGGCTTGCGCGTATGAATCAAAGGAGTAAATTGACGCCGTGAGTGCGACCGAAATACTCGAAGAATTGCGCCGGATGCCGGAAGCCGAACGGCGCGAACTCGTTGAAACCATCGAATTGGAATTCGGTGATTTTAATGATGAACTCACGCCAGAGCAGGTTGCCGAACTGGAACGCCGCGCTGAAGATGCGCTCAAACATCCCGGTCGGGGCACTCCCGTCGAGGAGGTTTCCGCTGAAATCAAAAAACGTCTCCTCGCCAGGAAATGACGTTCAAAGTCATCGCGGAGGCTGAAGCCACGCGGGAATGGAATGAGGCAGTGGACTGGTACGAAGCTCAGGAAACTGGTGTGGGTTGGCGGTTTGATGACGCACTTCAAGCCTTTCTCCAAACGCTCAAACACCATCCCGAACGCTTTGGGCTGGCGGCACGTCTGACGCACAAAGCCAGGCTGCCCGAACCGTGGCCTTACTCGGTTTACTTCACCATCAACATGGAATACCGCGAAGTTAAGATTCTTGCTGTCTGGCATGGTTCGCGGAATCCGGCCGAACTGCGCCAGCGGCTGAAATAAACACACGGCAAGCGTTTCCGTCACGATGCGGTTCGTGCGGATCTCGATCTGCCGGATCTTTTTTAGGATTTCGCGGGGGATCATGCCAAAAAATTTAATGACGAATGACGAATATCGAATTGATTGTCAGGCTGACAATCGTCATTTGAAATCCGCTCACGGCACGGGCAGTTCATCGAAGATTTTCTGGATGACCGTTTCGCTGGTCTTTTCCTCGGCCTCGGCCTCGTAGGTGATGGCGACGCGGTGGCGGAGGACGTCCATGCCGATGCTTTTTACGTCCTGCGGCGTCACATAGCCGCGGCCTTTGAGGAAGGCGTAGGCCTTGGAGGCGAGAGTGAGGGCGATGGTGGCGCGCGGGGAGGCGCCGAGCTGGATGAAATCTTTGACGGCGATCTTGTAATGATCCGGGTCGCGCGTGGCGCAGACGAGGTCCACGATGTAATCCTTCACCTTGTCGTCCACGTAGATGTCATTGATGACTTCGCGGGCGCGCAAGATTTGTTGCGGCGTGACGACGGCGCTGGCGGTGGGCGTGCCAGCGGTCTTGGCCATGACTTCGAGGATCTGGCGTTCCTCGGCGCGCGTGGGATAGCCGATCTTCAATTTCAACATGAAGCGGTCCACCTGCGCCTCGGGGAGGGGATAGGTGCCTTCCTGTTCGATGGGGTTTTGCGTGGCGAGCACCAGGAACGGTTCTTCGAGCTTGTAAGTCTGGTCGCCGATGGTGACCTGTTTTTCCTGCATGGCTTCGAGCAGCGCGCTTTGCACCTTGGCGGGGGCGCGGTTGATCTCATCGGCGAGGACGAGGTTGGCGAAGACGGGTCCTTTGCGCGTGGTGAAGCCGCCGGATTGCGGGTTGTAGATCTGGGTGCCGACGACATCGGCGGGCAGCATGTCGGGGGTGAATTGCAGGCGCGAGAATTTGACGTGCATGCAGTTGGCCAGCGATTTGACGGCGAGGGTCTTGGCGAGGCCGGGCACGCCTTCCAGCAGGACGTGGCCGTTGGCAAGCAGGCCGATGACCAGGCGCTCGGTGAGATATTGCTGGCCGACGATGACTTTGCCGAGTTCGGTGAACAGCGGGTGCGTGAACGCGCTGGCTTCCTTGACCGCTTCGTTGATGGCGTTAATTCCTGTGCTCATGTTTTAATCATTTTTTGCTTTCAACGACAATCTGACAACAATTTTTTTCACCTGTTCAAACGAGGAAAGGGCAAATTGGGGTTGATTTTGGAGCATTTTTAGAAAAGTTATCGCCGTTCGGTCAGGGTAGGAGTGATGGCGGTCTTTTTGGGTTTTGGCTTCGTTTCGGCTCAGTCACAGGGTTGTTCAAGCCTGCTCCTTCGCCAAAGGCCGATGATCGGCACCACCCGCCAAAACCCAAAAATCCTCGCTCCGAACGGCCATAATTTTTCTTCAAACGCTCTAGAAAATAAAAAACCGGACGGGGGGCCGTCCGGTCGTAAAATTGCAAATCAAGCTCAGCGGCGCGCAAAGGCGGGCAACCGTTTCGCGCCGTGCCGGAGGAGGGCCAGGATGGCCAACGAGAAGCACAGCAGCAAACAGGTTTCGGCGCCATCCGGCACCGCGTTGTTCAGGTTCACCCAGGTGCCGTTAGCTTGTGCATCCATGCCGGCTTCATACAACCCATCGTTGTAGACGCCGAACACAAAT
>DASZCA010000182.1:0-4902 GCA_035943555.1 Verrucomicrobiia bacterium | reverse complement strand
GGCGGCGATCTTGGGCAGCAGGCAATTACCGGAACGTGTGGCCCCATCGGGCGTCGCCACGGTGAACGAGTTGGCTGAATTCGTTCCCGCCACAAAATACAGGCCGTTGGCCGCGCCGCCGGTGGTGAAGACGAGATACACCGCGCTGCCGGGCAGGAGGCCGTTCCCAGAAATGTTTACCGTGATGACGTTTGTGCTTTGCGTGTAATTGCCCGTTGCCAGATTGGGGGCGGTGACGTTGAACGTGTTCGAGCCGGTGTAGGTGATGCTATAATTCTGGTTCCCTGGCGCCGGATTGCCCGAGGTGTCGGCGAAGCTGATCGCCACCGTATCGCCGTTGTTCATGCGATGCGGTTGCGGCATGGTGAGTGAAATGGTTTGGGAACCGCTTTCCGTATACGTCCCGGTCTGGCTGGGCGGGGCAGGGAACGCCCGCGCGGTTGCGGTGACCCGTAACAAAGGTTCGCGCTGCTTTCCGTAAGAGGCCACGGAAACCATGTTGGGATCCCGGGCTTCCGGGTCGAGCAAGATGGCCTTGACCACTGCCGTCATGTCGCCGCGCACACCCGAGCCGTTGTCGTTGAATTTTTGCACCACCCGATAGAGGTAGCCGCGGCTCGGATTGCTGGTCACCAGCCGCTGAATAAGCTGGCGGCAGATAAACGGCCCCACGTTCGGGTGGTTGTAGATGGCATCCAAAGCCTGCTCAAAATCTTGCAGGCCATAATTGTCATAGTTGGTCAAAAGCGTGTTGGTCTGGAGGCCCCAAGCCGGCGGCAGCGTCACATTGTCGAGCAGCAGCTTGGCGTTCAAGTCATGATGCAGCGGGAAGAGCGTCATGGGGTTGGTCAGATTTACTGCCGGACTGAACGTGTTCGTCGGCAGCCGGCCGTTCGCGCCGTTCGTCTGGAAATAATTCCAGCCGGTGAAAGTTTGGGCGAAACCGCTGATCGTGCTCTGGCTGTACGTCGGAACAAGGCTGCCGGCGGAATTCAGCACCAGCGAACCGTCCGGCCACAGGCGGTTCAGGCCGATGGAGAAAAGCTGGTTGATCTCGCGCGCATAATTTTCATTGGCATGCGTGCCGGCGGAAATGTTGCCTTTGTCATTGGCCTGCATGTTCAGGTACAAGCCCATCGCCGGTGTGAGCGAGACGGATTTGAGCAGGGCGCGGAAGTTGCCAAAAGAGTTGTCGAGCAATGTGTCGTAGTAATAGGCGAGGGCGTCGGAATGGTCCTGCAACGTGCCCGCTTCTGACGCGACCATGATTTCGCTCAGGGCGAACGCCACGCGCTGCCGCAACTGATCGGGTGCCGTCACCGAGTTCTGCCACCAGGTGTTGAACCAGTCGCTGCTGGGCAAGGGATTGGAAGGATCGGCGCTCTTGTTGGTCAGCACCAACCCCAGAGCATGTGTGGCCGGCAGCGATATCTGGTTGTTGATCCAGTTCGTGTAACCGATCGATTGGACCAGCGCGATGTCTGCCGGGCTGGCCCCATAAGTGGCTTGGGAAAGGAAACGGACGGCCCCGTTGGTGGTGGCCGAATCATCGGCCCACGCGAGCGGATCGGGCGGCGCGGAAAAACTTTGCGAGCCGCTGGCGAGCGTGAAGTGGCCGCCGATCTCGCCGTTGGGATAGGCGGGGCTGTTGATGACAATGGAACATTTGCCTTCGATCAACGCCTCGCGGATGTCCGCCGAGGAAAAAGATCCCGCCGGATTGATCTTCCACAGATAGCTGCCGTCCGTTTGCGGATGCGCCGCTGCGATGTCATACACGAGCGTCGTCGGATAGGTCAGATACGGATCGGAATAGATATGGTCGATGTGGGTCGTGGGGATGCCGTTGACGGTATAATTCAAAACCGCCTGCGACCCGTCCGCACTGACGCGCAAGGTTGCCGAGCCGACCGCCGTGCTGATTGCACCGGGCAGCGCCAGCATGTTGGCCGTATAAAGCGTTCCGGCGATGTTAGCCGTCAGCGGCGTGAAATAGCGGGCGACCAGATACGGCGGCGTGACTCCGGCGGGTGTGGTGTTGGTGCCCGTGGGATCCAGCAACCAGCCGACGGACCAATGGTCGTTAATTCCCACGCCGGCCTTGTGCAAGACTTCAAAATAATATTTCTGGCCGGCATTCAATGCGAGCCAGCCGGAGCGCTGATTGGACTGCAAGTTCCATTGATGCGGCGAAGTGCCGTTCTGTCCGCTCGCGGTCGGATTGTTGGTCGGCGTCACCCAGCAACGCAACAGTTTGTTCACCGGTTCGGCGTCGTCAGAGATCCACAATTGCGCCGAGTCGCTGCCGGCGATCCAGAAATAATAATTTGTTGTGGCCGGGGCGATAAAATAGCCGCGGATGCGTTCGCCATAATTATCACCGTAATTCGTGATGCCATCGAGTCCGGTAAACGGCCCGGTGACATTCGGCAGCGTACTCAGCGGAATATCCGTAATATTGATGCCGGGGGCGTTGGTCCATACTTCGATGGACGCCACGCTGCCCGTATTATAGATGAGGATGTCCACGAGCGAGGCGCTGATGCCCGCCGCATTGCTGGCGGTGAGCGGCACCTGATAATCACCCGCGAGCGATGGTGTGCCGCTGATCAGGCCGTTGGTGATGTTGAACACCAGCCCCGGCGGCAGGTTGGTGGCCGTGAAGCGTTGCGGCGTGTTGGCCGCTGTGACTGTGAAGCTGAAAGGTTGTCCCGCAAATCCCACCGCCGATAATGCGCTGGTGATCGTGGGCAGGCCGTTAGAATTCATTCCGCCGCTGGTGCTGTTCGTGGCATACAACCGGCTGCTGGGGATGACCTGCTTGGACTGGTCGGCGCTGTACCAGGACAAATGAGCCTGCGCCGCGCTGGAAACTTGCAGGTATTCCAGCTTCAGATCGTAGCGCGCTCCGGCTTGCAGAGTGATGGTGCCGGTCAGGTCCGAGGCGGACTTGGACGCCCAATTATCGATGATCAACTGGTCGTTCACCCACAGCTTGCAACCGTCATCTGAATTCACCACGAAGAAATACGTCTCCGAATATTGCGGCATCACTTGACCGGTCCAGCGTACAGAATAAGCACCATTGGCGAGGTTCGGCGTATAGAGGGAGGCGTTCGTCCAATTAAAATCAACCACGGGGTCGATGCGGTTCGTGATGAGGTTGATGGGATTGAAATTATTGGTGCTGGTATATGTCGCGCTGGAATTCGTGTAATATAGGCCGGTAAGCCCTGTGCCCAAAGGCGTCATCGAAGGATAAATGACCACGTTCGCGTTGCTGGTGCCGCCCACAAAATAATTCACGCCCGGCAGCAATTGAACTTGGGCGATGACGGTAGACAGAAGGTTGGTGTCTGCCATCGGGGTCAGAGTCAGCGTCTTGGAAACCGTTCCGACGGGCAGGGTGATGGAGCGCACCAGCGCGACATGATCGACCCCTTCCTTCGCGCATCCGGGATTCGTCGCCAAATTGAAATTCACCGTCACCGCATTCAGCGCGAAACCGCCGCGCGTGAAGGTGAACACCCCGACATCCGTTACCGCTTGCCCCGGATCGGGCTGCACCGTGACCGGATCCGTGGCTGTCACGGTGACGACGTTTTGTTGCGCCAGCATGTTGGTGACATATTGGTAATCGGCCATGGCATTGCCGTTGCCATCGAGGGTGACATTGCTTAGGGCGTTGCTGGGATCGAGGCCAAGCTTGTATTCCTCCCAGTCATTGACGCCATCGCCGTCCGAATCCACATCCGAGATCAGGACGCGATAAAATTTCATCGTGCTGCTCATCGGCGAAGGAAAGGCGAAGTTTGTCCCCGCCCGCACCACCATGCTGGTCTCGGTCAGCCAGTTGGTGCTGCCGAGGTCGGTGACGCTTTGCAGTTGATAGAGTTTGCCCAGTTGCGCCGCCATGGAGATGACCGCGTTCGTCGATGAGACGCTCGGCAAAGAAATGACCGGTGTGGAACTGGCATTAAATGGATCGGTCCCGGCGGTTGCCTCATTCAAATTGGAGACGCCGTCATTGTCCGTGTCCGCCCCCGGTGCCAGATTCGTCGCCCCATAAACCCATTCCCAGATATCGCTCATGCCGTTGCCGTTCACATCCACCATTGCCCGGGCATTCAAGCCGGTGAGCAGAAAAAAGATTGCGACGGTGCTGCTCGAAAATGCGGCGAAATATTTCAGGCTCATGGTACGACACTTCTGAGATTGCTGGAACGGCCAACCCTCACTCTGTTGATAGTGAAAGTCAAGTAGCATGAGCCGTTTTTATGCCATCTGATTTTCCGATCGCCCGCCGCCCGCCAATTTCGTGCCAGACCGCCCCGCAACGTTGCGAAACGCCCGTCCTGCCTTGCTTTCCGTTTGCCCCCGTTTTGACCCTGAAAAATTTCCCTTGGGAAATCGTGGGGTATCACTGTTCTTTCGTGGTGACCACCATCCCCGCCAATCCATCGCTTCCACTCCTCGCGAAGCGTCGTGGAGTGCGCCAGTCCCCTGGCGCTTTCCTGACGACATGGCCAATCAAGTCGCGCCCTTATGGAAAACCCAAGTTCCGCTCTGCCCCTCAATCGGAGCGGGGACAGCTTGTCCCCGCAAAATGTATCAGCACACCCGCTTGCTTTAAAACACAGCCGCTCGAAGAAAGCGCCAACGTGCATGTTTGGCTCCATTAAAATTTCCTTAATGTTCACTCTGGCTGTATGAATTTCGATTGGCGTGAATGATTTTAAGCAAGCTCAGAATGCATCAGTATGGGCTTGCTTCGAATTGGCGGAGTGAAGGTTGGGTCATGTGGTTAATTGTTTTTGAGTTCGAAGTCAACGGGAGAAAAGTAATTCAGGGCGCTATGGCAGCGCTTGGTATTATAAAAGCATTCAACGAAGTCGAAGATGG
>DASZCA010000181.1:0-17509 GCA_035943555.1 Verrucomicrobiia bacterium | reverse complement strand
TGCCGCACGTTTCGGATTTTGGCCAAAAGCTCGACTTGCCGACACCACTGCCGATCACGCAGGAACAAGTCCGCCAGTTTTATTGCTTTCCACGTACCGACCACATCGGGGGGCGGGTAGTTTTAACGAACCATTGTGAGTTTGTTTTTGACCACGGCAGAATGGAACGTTTTGAATCTCCACGGAGTTTTTTTAACCTGCAAGACCCAAGCTTGGTTCCCAAGTTTTACACTCCAGTGAAACTATCGGAAGCGCAGGCATTGCAAATCGCACATGATGCCATTAAAAAGCTCGGCTACACCGATGCCATGCTGGCTGCTGATCGCCCGCCAGAAATAACCTCGCCCAAGCGTAACGGCACAAATTACATCGCCCGCTACCGTGTTCGCTGGACTGATCCGACGCGTGGCGGCAATCCTCAAAGTCCCCGAATCAGTATTGAATTCGAGATAGACGCCACCACCGGGCAGATTTGGTATCTTTACATCAACAATCCAAACACCTATCTCTCCGATCCTCAATTGGAGGTTCAACCAACTGTCATCGGACAGGGGCCGCAAGCTACCCCAGTCGGCCCCGGCAGAAAAGTAACGCCAGTATCTCCTGAATATGCCCGAAAGTTTTTAGATGCAATACTGCCACAACTTTCTGATTTTGTGAAAAACACGGGCTTCGCCGACAAAGTTCCGGTGTTCGCAAGCGACGTGAACATGGCTCGGTATTTGGAGAAATACAATTGCGGTATTGTCGAGGGCGACCCTCGCGCATACATAGACATGATAACGGGCAACCGGTTCATGTACAGCCACGGTCGGGTGGTTGCCTTTTATTCGTCCGATGCTATGAATCACCCCGACCGAGAAAAACCTGTCACCTATCCTGGAATTGATTCAGAGCAGGCGAAGTTTTTTGGCAAAATCAACATGACCACCAACGACGCAGTGGCTCTGGTGCGAAAAACCATCAAAAAGCTGGGCTATGCCGAGACAGAATTGCCGGTCGGCGAGCTACCCGTGGTATCAGAACCCGGATGGTGGGGAACAAACCGGGTGGCGCGTTGCAACATCATCTGGTACACGCCCGACGACGGGGAACATTTCAAAACAACAAAAATTTCCGCCGAAGTGGACATGGCCACCAAAACCTTGAAATCTCTGTACATCAATGACCATGTGAACACAAATATCTGGCGAAAACCGCCGAATGTGGGCATCCCATTGTCAACTTTGCCCATTCAAGATGAGCCACCGGTTTCGGCACAGGCTGAATCGATCCGTGAGCCAAAGCCGCCCGTAAACTTACCGCCAAATATGCCGCTGCCAACGCACTAGATTTTGGAGTCGGAACTGAAATCGGATTGCGGGCGCATTTGACTGCGCGCCAAGACCGCCCATCTTGGTTTGCCGATGAAGTTCTGCCTCCTGTCCCGAAACCGCCGCGACATCCCTGTGTCGCGGCGGTTGTTTTTTATGCTGCTAAAGCTCGCTTAAAATCTGCTGCCGCTTGGCATCATATTCCGCCTGCGTAATGATTTTGCTTTCGAGCAGCGCATCCAATTGTTTCAGCCGGAATTCGACGGAATTATCGGCAAGCTGTGGTTGCTGGTGCGCCTGAACCGGCGGGGGCTGATTATCGGGAGCCGGAAGTTGACCTAAAACCTGCACGCGGTATTTTTTAAGCTCAAAGGAAAGCGATGCAACCGCTGCGGCGATGACGCTGGCATCGTCGGTAAGGCCAAAGACCGGCACAACGTCGGGTATCAAGTCAATCGGGCTGACCAGATACAACAATGCGCCGATGGCGACGGTCTTGGATTTCCATGCGGCGTCGGGGTCTTTAATCATCGCCCAAAGCGCCTGCACGTCGCCCCAAGCCTTTTGAATGGGGCCGCGACACATGGCGGCAAGGTTTTGCGCAATCTTTGGGATGTCGCGCTCGCTGGCGTTGGCAACGAATCGGTTAAAAAATTCTTTTAGTTCTTCTTTCATGCAGATCAGTTGCGGGGCGGGTTTTGTTTTTTCTGGCGGATTTTCCGGGCAATGTCATCGTCAAGTCCGGTGGCGATGGCGTCCTGCTGTTGTTGTTGTTTGGTTGGTGCCTGTTCAAAGCGTTCCACAGTGCGGCCCTGATATTCGGAATACACCAAGCCATCCACCATTTCGATCTCCCGGTCGCGTTGCCTGCGGTGGGCGGCGGCTTCAACGGTGATCAAACAAGCGCCGGAAAACATCAGCCAAAGGCCGAGTGCACCGGAAAATGGAATAACGAGCGCCCCGCAGAGAACCGCAAACACCGGGTCGCCAAACCGCGCCATGCGCCGGTTGATTTTGAAGAACGCGGGAAGCCAGCGAAATTCAAAGGGTGACGTGCCGATATAGCAGGAGTGTTGTTTCTTGCCGCGATTAAATTCCCACCAACGCTTGATGGCGTAGGTCATGCCTGCGACAAAAACGACGATAGCATACATGCACAAACCCACTTGCCCGTCACGCGGCGAGACACTCAGGCCAAGCAAATACATCACGGCGGACACGCCGGTGATGTAGCCCCGGTGCAGCATCCGCCCACCAATGTCTTTTCGCAGCATGACCGCAACCGAAAGGGCGGGCAACCAAATCAGCCAGTCAAAGCGGTTGATTTTTTCCATCATGGACATGTTTTCAGGTGGTTGTTGGCGCATGGATTATTTTTGATTGAACGTGATGAGTTTGTAAGGGAGTGATTCGTTGCCGGTTGCGAAAAGATGACCGCCGTTATAAACGATGGCTTCGACGGCAAATCCGTGAGCTGCGCCACCGCGCTTGAGCGTGGTGAAGGTGGCAGGCTCGACGAAATAGCGGCGTTGCTCACTGCGCGAAACGCCGGAGCTATGTCCATCGCGCTGGTCGTGCTGGCTCTGGCCGACGTTGGTGCTGGTGATTTTTACAAAGCGTTCCCCTAGCAGCTTGGCTGCCCAGTCGCAGGTGTCGCCGGAATTCTGGCAAAAGAATTTCGCCTGCAAATTTCCCAGTAATGAATCCACCGCATCCGTGTTGCCCAACACGCGTTTGTACGATTCGCGATTCTGCGTGAGATATACGGTGCAGCCGCCAGCGGAGCGAGCAACGGCCTGGTATTCACTATCAAATGACGTGGTGAAATATTGTGCTTCATCAGCCCATAAAAAGACGGGGCGCAAGTAACCACTGGCGGGTTGGGTGCGCCGAAGCACCGCCACCTGAAAGCAGTATTTCCATGCGAGATTGGCAATGCGTCCGGCCTGCCGATATTCTTGAATCGGTATATCAATAATAATGATCTTGCCATTGAAAGCATCTTCGGGTTTTACGTTGGTGTCGGATGAGAACAATTTGCGCAGTGGCCGCGTGATGAGTGGTCTTACCAACATGGAGAATGATAAAACAATGATGCTCCGCGATTTTTCAGAGAGGTTTGGAAACTCCTGCAACCAATAATTCCGGCATTCTTCAAAATCGGCGCGGAGAGCAATGTCAGCTTTAAGCGTGGCCTTATCGGCCTCCCGCAAAATGGCAGCGCAAGCACTGGTCTCTTGCCATTTGGCATCGTCGATTTGGGCAAGGCTTTGCGGTGCAGAACTGACAATCGAGCGCATCAGAGGGAGCGAGATTTGCAACCCGGCAAAGATGGGCAGTTCAACAAGGTTTGTATTCAGGTGGTGTAACGCGTCTTCCCAAAATTTGTTATCGCCGCCGCCTTCGGAATTGCCTGCACCGTTGGCAATCGCTCCGGCGATTTCGTCGAGAATGGCAACGATGTTGATCGTAAGACCTGCGCCTTCACCCGGCCTGCTCGCTTCGTGTTCTAGAAAATTGTAACGCCACTGGCCGCCAGCATCTACGATGACCAGATCATCGCTGCGGCCGCAATCCGCCGCCCACTTTTCCCACTGCCGGCGTTCTTCTTTTTTGGCGCACAAAACCAATCCGCCGAAATCGCCGGCAAGATAGCCATAAGCCAAATGTTTGGCAGGCCCGGAAGTTTTCCCGCTGCCAGTTGCGCCAAATACGCACACGCCGGTTTGTGCGTCGGCAAGCCTAAAAGCCTGTCCATTGCCCCAATCCCGCAAAACCGTTTGCGGGTGAAATTCAGGTAATCCCTGACTTGAATTTTTCATGCGCCGAAAGGACACGACAGATTGAATCCGCTGTCAAGCGAACCACGGGCATATTTTATTTCGCGCAAAAGGAAGCTCTTGCGCTGCGAAAAAGTTTTTTGTATCGAAAAAATAGTTATTCCGTCACTCGGCACTCGACAGCCAAAGAGTCCGTTCATACGCTTTTGGGCGAGGGACTCACCCCAAAGCAATTTGGGAAAACTGTGAGGCGCAAAATAATCCATTAAAAAATTATGATTCGCAGGGAAAAATTGTTGGCCCAAGCTCCTCGGCGTGGCGGAAAATTTATCTGGCTTCTGTTTACAACATGGTTGCTGCCATTGTGCCTCAACGTTTCGGTTTGCATAGATGCAAAAGCGCAAACCGATCCAATAACCGGAACATGGAACGGAACGTGGACAAACAGCGGAAATTCTTTCGGCGATTGTGGCGTGGCGAGTTCGGGCGGAATCACCCTGGAATTGATCTATTATAATATCAGCATAACAGGGGCCGTAACAACAGCCTCGATGCCGAACCGTGACCCAAACACTTGTACCCTTGTATCTACAGACACCGGTGGGGGGACGGCTAGTGGCAGCAATATAGGCGGTTCCGGCCAAACTATCCGCGTGAACTTTCAGTTTAACATCACCGGAACTTCAGGGGCTTTTCCAAGGAAGTCTGTTGTAGTAAATTGTTCGGGTACCGTTAGCAACAATGTCATGATGCTGGACCGCACCGGAATTGGCAGCATAAGTGACCCATACAAGTTTGAGAGCTTCTTTCTTACAAGATCTGGCCGTGGGTTTTCTCAAATTACCGGCGACTCAAGTGTGGGCAGCGTCAAGAAAGGCGATCCGATTGATGTTGGCAGCGGCAATGTGTATTACCATGCCGTTGATTTTTCCATGCAGAGTGAAAACGGCTTTTCATTCACCCGCTACTACAACGGTCTTGCTGGAAGTAATACGGTAGCATCCAGCCTTGGGCAACATTGGCGCTCAACCTTTGACCGTTTTTTACGGATTTTTTCTTCGGGCGGGCAACCTGTAATCGTTACAGCGGAGCGGCCAGACGGGAAAGAAATCCGATTCACGCTTAATGGCAGCAGTTGGGTGGCTGATACTGATGTGGATTACAAACTGACACCCAGCGGTCCAAATTGGGTGCTCACTGACGGAAATGATGATGAAGAGGGATACACAACATCCGGCTCGGTTGCTTACCTTACAGCCACGCAGCGGCGAAGCAATTATCGCCAGGATATTGCCTACAGCGGCACGTTGCCGGTATCGGTCACGGATTCGTTTGGCCGCAGCATGGCGTTTACCTATCAGGGCAATTTGCTTAAAACGGTGACGATGCCTGGCGGTTTGGTGGTCGCCTACAATTTCAATTCCAGCGGACAGAGTGCGGGCGTGACCGACCGGCTGGCATCCGTTACGTATTCCACCAGCCCGCAAACCAGTAAATTTTATTCCTACGCAAATGCTGGGCTGCCGTTTGCGCTCACCAGCGTCACGGACGAAAATGGGAATTTTTTCACCGGCTGGACGTATGATGCGCAAGGTCGGGGAACATCAAGCACGCAGGCGAATGGCATCAATTTTCTGTCGATTGGCTACAACGATGCTGACGGCAGCCGGCTGGTCACGAATGCTCTGGGACTGGTGGAGCGATATTATTTTTCCATCCTGCAAGGGGTGCCAAAATTTTCGTCCCAAATCAGGATTTCACCAGTGCTTCCATCTGCCTCGACCCTGACAAATATTTACGATGCCAACGGGTATCCCAATGGTGTTCGGGATTGGAATGGCAATATCACCGTGTCTGCAAATGAGGCTCGCGGACTGCCGACTTACATCCTCAAGTCGGCTACAACGCCGGATGTTCAAACGAACGCTATCAGCTACCTTTCCACATACCATTTGCCGGTGCAAATTGCTGACGGACGAAAAACAACCACTTTCACCTACGACAGCGAAGGCAATGTCCTCACGCGCACGGAAGCTGATACCACCTCGCAAACCGTGCCTTATCTCACCAGCGGCCAGACGCGCGCTTGGAGCTTTTCCTATAACGCATACGGGCAGGTGATGACCGCGACCAACTCGCGCACGGATGTTGTCGCCGTCACCAGTTTTAACTACGAGACGAACGGGAACGTGCTTGCGATCACCAACGCACTTGGACACGTCACAAGATTTACGAGCTATGACGGGCGCGGCCTGCCGCTCGAAATGGTTGACCCGAACGGGGTGACCAACCGCTTTGCCTATCACCCACGCGGCTGGCTTTTGTCGCGTACGGTGCTGGCGGCTTCGGGCAATGCCACCAATTCATTTTCTTACGACCCGGCGGGGCAGATGACTGCCATGACGCTGCCCGACGGGTCAAAATTATTTTACCAGTATGACATCGCGCACCGGTTGCAATCAGTCAGCAACATTTTGGGTGAATCCATCACTTATACGTTGGACTTGGCGGGCAACATCACGCGGCAAGACACGCGCACAGCGGGCGGCGGGTTAGCCAAAACGCAAAGCCACGCCTTTGACGTTCTCAGCCGGTTGCTCAAAAACATGGGCGCAAACGGGCAAACCAATATTTACGGCTATGACGGCAACGGCAACGCGGTTTCGGTAAAAGACGGGCTGAATCATTCAACTACCAACGGCTTTGACGGGCTTAACCGACTGGTGACGGTGCTTGACCCGCTCAATAACCTGGTGCGAAAAGGTTTTGATGTGCAGGACAATCCGGCCTTTGTCACCGACCCGCGCTTGCTGTCCACCGCTTTTATTTATGACGGTTTTGGGCGGGTGATTTCAGAAGTCAGCCCTGACCGGGGCACGAATCTTTACCAATGGGACAGCGCGGCGAACTGCGTTTTAGAACGGGATGCCCGCAATGTTTTCAAAGCCCGCACGTTTGACAAGCTCGACCGCCCGCTTTCGGAAACTTATTCGGCCTATCCAGCGGAAAATATTGCTTACAGCTACGATTCGACCGCAGGCGGCAATAAGGGGATTGGGCGGCTCACCGGCTTTACCGATGAAAGTGGTAATACCACACTGATCTACGACGAGCGCGGCAATGTAGTCAGCACCACCCGCACCATTGGCGGCACGGGCTACACCACGGCGTACATGTATGACCTGGCTGACCGCGTTACCCGCGTTACCTATCCGTCCGGGCATGTGATCGGCTACGGGCGTGACAATTTAGGGCGGGTCACTTCGGTTACCTACCGGCCTTCCGGGGCGGGCGCGGTGACGATATTGGCAACCAATATCAGCTATGCGCCGTTTGGGCCGATGACCAGCCTCGCCTATGGGAACGGTCTGGTACGGACGCTGGGCTATGATCTGGATTACCGGTTGACGAATATCGTGACGGGAGCGGGCAGTGTCAGTAACCAGAATCTTGGACTTGCGTATGATGCTGTCAATAACATCACCGCGATCATTGACCGACTCGCGCCAGAGCGTAGCCAGACATTTGCCTACGATGAAAACTACCGGCTGAAACAGGCGGCGGGGGTGTATGGCGCGACGGCATTCGGCTATGACGGCGTGGGCAACCGGCTTTCGCGCACGGCGCAAGGCAGCACAGAAAACTACACCTATGCAACGACGGCCAACCGGCTGCAAACCGTCACCAAGCCCGGCAATGTCCGCAGCCTCGCTTACACGGCTGCGGGCAACACGAGCAGCGACAACCGGGGGACGACAACAAATATCTTGTTCGGTTATGGGGGCCGGAACCGTCTGGTTGCGATGACCAATGGCGGCGTCATCGCCAGCTACAAATACAATGCGCTCGGCCAACGGGTGATAAAAATCGTTTCTGGCACGGCAACGCATTTTCATTATGACGGCAACAGCCGTCTGATTGCTGAATCCGGGGCGGGCGGTTCGCTGATTCGGGAATATGTCTGGCTGGGTGATATGCCGCTCGCGCAGGTCGAGGCGAGCGGGACGATTTACTACATTCACCCTGACCATTTGAATACGCCGCAAAAGATGACCGATGCGGCGAAAAACCTCGTTTGGGACAAAGAGCAGCAGGCTTTTGGGGAACCTGTGCCGCCGATGCTAGCGGCGGTGGGATTCAACGCGAGCAAAAAATTTCAACTGTCGGCACATGGCGACCCAAATTTTTCGTATGCGATTCAGGCACGAACGAACCTTGTGAGTGGTCTTTGGGTTTCACTCATCACCAACGGTCTGCCGTATGCCTTCACGGACGCACTGACCCCCGTAACGCGGTTTTACCGGGCGTCTTTGTTTAGCAATTCGACCGGCGTGACGAACAATTTGCGCTTCCCCGGCCAGTATTTCGATGCGGAAAGCGGCCTGAACTACAACCTGAACCGGGACTATGACCCAACCATCGGGCGGTATATCCAAAACGACCCGATTGGGTTGGTCGGGGGAATAAGTTTGTATGGGTATGCAACGGGCAATGCGTTGAATCAGGCTGATTCTTCAGGTCTCCTCACTATTCCAGGCTACGGATGGGTAGATTTAGGCGAAAATGCCGTACATAAATATTTTATGCGCCAGGTAGAAACCTTGCGAAATCCTGACTGCTCGACAGCGGAAAAAACTTGGGCTGCAATCGCCGGATCAATCGCCGGAATCTGGATTCCAGAAAATTCTGATAAAACACTTGGACTGGTGACTGCGGGCCTCGCGGGAACTTTTAGAGCCGCGAAAGACACAACACAAGTCTTTTGGTCTGGCGGTGAAGTTGCCCGCGACGCTGCTGCTGCTTGGGCAAGGGCAAATGGGGCTACGACTTTAGAAATGACGCAAGCCGGAAAGCAGCTTACGGAAGCCACACAAGGGTTAGATTGGATTACACAGGCTCGACCCTTGTGGGTGAATGCTTCTGCCAAATTTGCCCAAGGAGCCACCGGAGATGTACATATTTTTCTGGACTTAGCCCATGGTGTAAGCCAAGAAAGTATTTGGGCAGAAACCGAGCTTCCAACATTGATGCAAAACAACAACGTGAATAATTTTATATTCCATTTTGCTGCGCCTTAGGAAATGGTTGTCATTCACAATTAAAGAGGACTTCATGTTCAATATTCCAAAAGTCAACGTCATCGAAAGTGATGATGGTTTTTCAGTGGAGGTTTTAGGCAGAACCGGTCTGCGGTATTTTGAGAACGGTAAAAGTCTCCGCATTAATTCCGAGGTGCTAGCAGGTCCATCGGGAATGATAATATATACGGATTCCATTATTCGGTGGGAATCACCCAATGAAATGGAAGAAATTGATACGGTAAAGCGCAAAGTCATTGTCGAGAATATCCGAAATGCATTCCATTTTCGGGACATTGAGATACAGGTTTCCTAAGTGCTGCTGAAATCTTCTGATTTCGGGGTGCTTGCCTGACTGTTTCTTCAGCCATTGATTGCATTCAAAATGCATGGGTCGGGGTGTTGTAGACAAGCCGAAAGGCTTGCAAATTGCCCTAACCAGCGTCCCTGTTTGCGGGTAAGATCCGGTGCCAATCTTCCTTGTGACCGTGTGCAAACCGCTCTGCGCTAGCCTCGCTTTCCGGTATGGCCACCGCCCGTTGCAGGATCGTGCATAGGCACGATGTATGGATTTCTAAGGATGGCACGTATCCTAAATGATGGGTTCCAAGGGTGGCAACCATTGGTGGAAGTCGGCCACACGACCGGCATCCAACCGGCGGACGGTTGGTCAGGGTTCCATAAAGGGCGGAACGCCCTTCTGTCGGGGTGGGTCATACGAGGGGCGGAAGCCCCTGCCGGAGCATGGTGCGGAGGCGATCAAGCGGTGGTCAAGGAGGCGGATTTGGAGCCTCCTGCGCGGTTACTTTGCGAAGCAATGTATAACCGCGCATTTCAGGCCTCTGTCTTCTGCTTCGCGGCCGCCGGAGGCCGCGCTGCGACGCAGCAAAATTTTGCGCCATGGGCCGCGAAATGGGTGAGGCGGAAACTGGCTTCGGCTCTCGCTTTGCGTGAGACGCCAGTTAATTTTTCTGATATACTGTTCGTAATAGGGAGGCAGCGCAGACTGTCAAAGGGATGGCGATTTACCGACTAGAGGCAAAAATTTTCTCCCGCGAAAAACGCGGTAGGTCTGTGATCGCCGCAGCCGCGTACCGCGCCGGTAAAAAACTCAAGGATGAACTTCGGGATAAAACCTATGATTACGCCCGCCGGGTCAAAGGCGTGCTGTTTTCAACCATAGCCGCACCGGAAGGTGCACCGCAATGGGTGCGTGATTCGGCATCACTGTGGAACACCGTCGAGCGTGGCGAGAAGCGAGTAGACGCGCAACTCGCACGCGAATTTATTTTGGCCCTGCCAAAAGAACTCGACGCCGATGCCCAATTTCAGACGGCATTGGATTGGGCGCAAAAGGAGCTGGTCAAATCCGGCATGGTGGTAGAATTGTCCCTACATCACCCCAAGGACGGCAAAAACCCACATGCACATTTGCTATGTACCCTTCGAAAACTGGAAGGGGACAAATTCAGCGCGAAGAAACCGAGGGAGTGGAACGACGTTGCTTTGCTGGTGAAGCAACGCGAGTCCTGGGCGGATGCCGTTAATGCGGCTTTGGAAAAAGCGGGACGCACTGAAAGAGTCGATCACCGGTCGCTGAAAGACCGGAAAATCGACCGCCTGCCGGAGCCGAAAATTGGCCGGGAGGCGACTGCTTTGAAAAAGCGGGGCATCGAAGATGACCCCAAGCGGTTTCAACTGGTCCGGCAAGTAAAGCTTTTGAACGAAATGCGCCCGATGATGAAAGCAATGTGGGCCCATGGCGAAATCACCCAGCGCGGAAATGGGGCGAACTGGTGGGAACGTTCACTGATGTTCATGAACCGGGCCAAGGAGCAAGCGCGTGATTTCGTCAAAGGAGCATGGCAAAAACTTGTTGAATCCAACAAAGCTAAGGAAAAAGGCGATGAGCCGGAACGCTAAACGTTGTGAATATCAAAGACCCAATCAGGAAAAAAGCCATGGATGCGGTCGCGCATAAGGAGACTACGGACATGATCCGACGCTACGGCTACGTAGATGTGTCGGCCTTGGAATTGTTTCAGGGACATTTCCGCGAACCTAGGCTGGTAAAAGACCTGCCAGCGCCGGTGAAGCGCGAAGCCGTGAACGCTGTTGGCAGCAAGGAAATGGCAGCACAAATTAGATTGGTAAAGGATGAAGGCGCGATTTTCGCGCCTTCCACTCCGTCCGTTGAGGCGAGCCGCAACGGTGCGAAGATTTCACGCTTACACAATCAAGGTTACTTGGTGAACGAAATCCACCGGGAATCTACAAGAGACAATTTTGGAAAGGATGATTATGGAGCATGATCCACTAGCGGCGTATCGCAAACAGCCTTTGAGCGGCGGCGAAACCTCAAAAAAGGGCAAGGAGAACGGCGGCTATGTGGCCTTCGACGCCAAGGATAAAGTTGACCGTTTACGGATCAGGCGAGCGGCAGGGCCGACGCGCTCGCCGGGGTATCATTACCTTTTGGACGTTGCCTACGACGGTGACTACGGTACGAATTTCGTGCTGGTTTATACCTTTATGATGGTGATGGTCAAAGGGCAAAACTTGAAAAGTGTGATTTTCGCTTTGGAGACGGGAACCGCTGACTACATCCAAGAATTTGACGGGTCAAAGTGGGAAAAGCCGACGGACAAGGCGGCACCTTTCATCGAGTCGATTGAGGTCATCGTCCAAGACAGCCGCACCTCGGTCGCCGCTGCTGAGCCAGACGGCCAGACTCGCCACTGACCAGCCAAAGATCGCATTAGATCTGCACAAAGGCGCGGCAATTTTCGTCATATTGATGCGTCATATCTCCTCGGTTGCCCGCCCATGCGTGTCCGTGAATAACCCCTAGCTGGTGAACCAGACCGTACAAGGCTGCTTGCTTCCTGCGTGCAGCTTCGCCCCGCTGGCGCGGCGGGGCGGCCTTTCCCGTTCTGCTGCCTAACCAGCTTTCGAGTGCCTCACGTCACGCCATTGGGGCGGGACAAAACAATGAGGAGATTTTATGACGGTTTTCAATATCGCAATTTTGCTGAACGCTTTTGCGCAGTTTTTCAATGCGCTGGCCAAGCTCATCGCGGCGTTATCTCGCCGCCGCCGTCGCCGCCGCTAGGCGGCGATTGGTGCGGGCGGGGGGACTCGAACCCCCACAGGCATTGAAGCCCTACGGATTTTCATACCGACTACGGCTTTCGCCGCCGCCTTGCGGCGTTTGTGGTCTGGACTATCCCTTCACCGTGGCGCAAAGCGCGGTAGGTGCTGCCCGTCTAGTCTCTACACCTTCCCTTGCGGGCTTGGCTCGGGATTGCCATTTGAAAGGGTTCCCCGAATTTGAGCAGTTTTGCATCTTGGGTTTCCCGCAAGAGCACTCAAGTTTCTGGCCTAAGTCCGTTGCGTCTACCATTCCGCCACGCCCGCATAGCCGCTGCCAGCTATAGTGCGGTTATTGCCGACAGACAACCGAAAATGTGCGTGGCTTCAATCGATTTGCGGCTCGTCACGGTTTCTGGGTCTTGGTCTGGCTTTCTTGGCCGGCTTTTCCCTGCGGATATTGATGGCTGCCGCATCCAAGGTGTTGTGAATGTGGATCGCGTAATATTTTTCGATCATCTCAACGCTGGTGCGGCAATTTTTGGCAATCTGGTAAATATCCGCGCCCTCCATGAGCCTGAAGGAAATATACGTGTGTCGGAGGCTATACGCCGTCCGCCTGTTTCCCTCCCGATCAAACTTCAAATTTAATTCCTTCAGAATTGAATTTAAAAGTTCGTTTTGCACTTTTCCGAAAACCAAATCCGTAGGCTGGAGTTTTTTTCGTTTGACGATGCGAGTAAACGGCAGAACCGCCCCAGGCATGCTTTTGCAGTAGCCAACCCCCCTTTTTCCCCGGACTTCAATTAAGAGGATGCGTTCGCCCGTCGCTTCATCGGTTACGATGGCGACGTCTCTTAATTGAAGGCGTTGCCCTTCGTCGGGCCGCAATCCGGTGTTCACCATGAAAAGCACATAATCGTGGAAATTTTCAGATGCCTCCCGCCAATTTTCCTTTTTGGGGTTTTTCGCGCGTTCACGCGTCACCCCGTAAAATTGCTTGTATTCGATGGGTGAGAACCATGCGCGGTGCGTGATTTTGCCAGAGGTTTTGTAAGGGACGGATAAATCTGGAAGGTGTTCTATCCATCCATGCCGAAGGCACGTTTTGAGAACCTGCCTCAAAATCACAATCTCCTTATGGAGAGTGCTTCGGGAGGGCGGTTTGTCGCGCTTTGCCATGCTCTTTTCGTGCCGATGAATACGGTATTCGACCGCTACGCCGGCGGTGATTTGTTTCACCGGCTTATCACCCAGAAACGGAATGAGGTGGTTGTTAAGCCGCTGCTCAAGCTGCGAAACGTAATACTCGTTTCTCTGGCCGTGAGTGATTACAGGGTATTCTTTCAAAAACACGGTTGCCGCTTCTTTAAATAGTTTGCCACTCGGATGTGAGTCCAAAACACCGATGCGGCCACGTGCCTTCAGGTCGAAATACCAACCGATAGCGATTTCTTTGGCAGCGGCAAAACCGGTTTCTTTAGTCGATTTGCGCCAGTTTGCGCCACCGATATAGGTAGCGCATTGCCAGCGGCTGCTGTTCTCGCGCAGATAGAGATGCAGCTCGCCATCATAAAACTCGTAGTGATCCTTCCCCATTTGAAAACCCTTTCCTGCTGAAGCGTAAAACTGTGAAAACTGTGTAAGTTATGTGTAACACATTTTATTGCTTTGAGCAATTCAAAAGGCATTGAAATATAGTGATTTATGCACTTTTTTGCGTTTTTGTAAAACGCTTTTAAGTCCCATTGCTTCTCACACAAACCGTTTGAATTATAAAGAGAAAACACGGTCGAAAAATGCGTATGTGTAAGAGAATGTGTAAAAATCCGTTCGCAGTTGCAAACGTCCCGATGCCCCCGCTCGCTTGATTGTGTAACAGCGGCCAAAAGAATTGGCAAGGCGTACGAGCGAAATCACCCTGAGTTTATTTCAATCGACAGCCGAACGGTCCCTTGATACAAAACGGCACTGAATGATAGAGATTTCCCTTAGATACTCTGATGTGAGTGAGCCGGAGGCCAAGGCTAAAACAATCCCCTCGTTTGAGCCGCCCAAAGGAGCCTGTGAAATTGCCGGAACAATACAGGAAATGCCTGTTGTTTGGGGCGGGCCATTTCTTGAAAGAGGTTTGCACGATACTGTATTCGAATGGATTGGAAAGATTGATGCCCCAAGCATTTTAAGCGGTGCCGCCGCTATTTTGATCGCTAATTATATTTGGGAAATAATTAAAGGTGGCCGAGAGAAAACAAGTGCTGGCAAAACAAAAAATTCAACTGGCACGGCGCTCCCCCCACTACCTCCATTCGCTGAAGCGTCGCGTGTGAGAATCAATATCTCCAAAAAAGAAGAAACTATCGAAATCGATGCCTTGACAATAGATCGCGATGCTCTGATCTCAAAACTGCGAGACTTCTTAGCGGATGAAGCATCTCGAAAATGATCAGTTGCTAGAGGCGATTGCAACATGCGCGGCTTTTGGGCCGTCCGGAGCGGAAAGTGCCATTGAGCGAGCCGTAGTCAAAATTAAAGCAAACGGACTTCCTGTTACAAACGTTGATCCGCCAGTCCTAGTTGTGCGGCAAATCTTGGAGCAATATCGAAGCTTGATCGTTCCAGAGCACTATAAAGAGTTAACTGACCTCGATATTTACGTTCCATCATTGCCCTTGTGCAACGCAGTTGCCAACACGCGGAAGCGATACATAATCGTATATGAAGGATTGTTGCAGGCCCTCAGATACAGGTTGGAAGCAAGCCTGATTATCAACGCGGTAGGCAAGCAACGAGCGACTTCCAATGATAATTTATCGATCAGTGACGATGACTTTAAGACCCTCGCATTTCGAACAATTCTGCTTCCACTTCATTTTTATAGAAACCACAATCCGTTGCCGACAGTTTTTCAAACCTTGGAACCTTCTCTCCAACAGGATGCGTTCATTGGTTTTGCCGGCATTTTGATTTTCGTCTTACTTCATGAACTTGGTCACATCAAGCTTCATGGTTCCATGCTTGCCGCCGAACATGGCGAAATATATCTGCCCGCCCTGGCTTGTTCTGAGCAATTGAATAGGTTCAAAACGGAGGAACTGGAAGCGGATCAATTTGCTTTTGAAGCATTCGTTCCCGAGGCCCGGGGTGTGGCCTTAATTAACGCCGCGTTTGCATTCCAATTCTTTGCCGATCTTGAGCAAAGTTCCGGCATCTTCAAATCCGACCACCCAATGATCGTCAACCGCCTGACTCACTTGAGCCAGCTCCCCAACGCAATGAATGATGATATAATTAAATTGCATTTCTTGAAGATGCTAGAGAATCATCGCTTTCTGACGAACATTCAAATCACGGGCAAACATTCACATGAAGATCAATTGCCGAGAGGCTTGATATCATCTATGGCTGAAACATCTCTTTACCGCCTCATAGATGATGAACCTACATGCAGAGCGGCACTGGAAAAGTTGTTGTCCGTATATCAAAATTGCATTTCAGAAGCGGCTGCAAGCTAAGACGGACTGACTTTCCGAAAAAGTTTCAGGCTTCATCGAGAATGTCCTTTTCCGGGTTTCGGCCCCGGTTCGGCACTGTGAACTGCGTTCGAGGGAACCAGAGCCGCTATTCCGCCAGAAGGCGTTTCATTGAACAACACGCCGAAATTCACCTCTGGACTAGAAGCTATTTGCCGGAAATTGCTCCAAGTCGTTGTCAAAGTTTCCAGCCCCAGCCCCTCTGAAATTGCGCCGTCGAAATCGAAATAGTCATTTCCGTCGCCCAGATTCAACTTTTCTCCAAACATTTTTATTAAACGGATTTTATCGGGGACGCTGCTAACAACAATCGACACCCTCTCTGAATTCATCTCCATGCGCACACCCGCTTCAGCCAATAACCAATTGGTTTCAATTGCGTTTATTGGCAGGTTTTTATTCGCACCTTGTAAGAGTGAGGGGCGTGGCGCATCGGCATTGTCTTCCCCCATTTCCGTTTTCTCCTGCAATGACCCGGTGATGCGGATGGTTTCGAAGTTTAGGTTTTACTATGGCACACGCGAGAAAGTCAAGTTGGTCGCAAAAAGGACGACGATAGATGTTTGAATTTGGCCTAATTTCCCTCAAATGTCGCCGCTGGCGTGACTGCGAAGGTGTTTAGCCGGTGACGCACTATGTCCAAAGCTGCTTGCTTCCTTCCGTGCAGCTTCGCCCCGCTGTCGCGGCGGGGCGGCCTTTCCCGTTCTGCCCTGGTACCGGCTTTTTTTCTCGCTCACGTCACGCCAATCAAAGCGGACAAGAATGAGGAAATTTTTATGACCATTATCAATCTCGCATTACTGCTGAATGCACTCGCAAATTTCTTTTCGGCGCTGGCCAGATGTATTGCAGCTTTCCGCCGCCGTCGCCGTCATGTTAATCGATGATTCGGTTGCGCGTTCCACCTCTTAACTAGCTGGAAACATAAAATGCTTAGATTAAAATAGTTATGAATTTCCAGCTTCTTTCGTCATTGCCCCGCCTCGGAGGCGGTTGGATTGCTAACCACGTGCTACGCAGTGAGCAAGAATTAGGCTTTGATTTCAGACCGGCGGGGTGAACAAAGGATTTTTGTGGATGACTGCGGCATCAATTTTGGAATGCAGCAAATCCTTGAGGCTGGCTTCCTTGTCAATGGCCCTGACGAGTTCCTCCAGCTTGCAGAGAACAATGATTTTGTCCCGTAGCGCTTCCTTGCAATCGGTCACTGCGGCAGGAGAAAAATCGGAGTAAGAAATTATAATTCCACCAGCCAGTCCCCGGCTAAACACCCGCACCAGATGGGGTGCCACTTTCTCCCGTCCGAGAGTTTCCACCTCCCATTTGATCTCAACTAAATAAAGCTGGCCGCGAATCTGAATAACACCATCAATTTGCTCGATGACACCGGCACCGAGATCACCCTTCACGGTTATGGCTTCCGAGATGAGTAGGCCTGCAAACGCGAAGTATTTGTTCAAAATGGCTTCGAGTGCTTTTCCTCGCTTCCATGGGTTTTTCTCTGAGAAGAGCGCGAAGAACTCATGGCGGATTGCTTCCAATTCGGCTTTTCGCCGGTGCTGCTCATCAAGTTCGCGCTGTGATGCGTCAATCCGCACCTGCCTTTCTTGCTGACGTTCCATGTTCATCCGCGTGAACGAATCCTTAACGTTGACCAGATCGCGGATTTGAGACACAAGGCCACGTGCGGCGGCTTGGTCGGATTCCCAGCAAAT
>DASZCA010000180.1:0-5208 GCA_035943555.1 Verrucomicrobiia bacterium | reverse complement strand
ATAAATGGGGGAAGCCGACTTGCCGAGCTGGTGCTCGGCGTTCCGCCGGGGCGGAGACCAGCGTTCCGGCTACTTGCGGGGCCGGGCCGTCCCCGCTCCGTTAGGGCAAATCCATCAACACCGGTTTCTACCCGTTTCTACCCGTTTCTACTGTTTTCTACCGAATTCCACCGGTTTCCACCGCTTTTTTTTAAAATTTATGAAGATGATCGATCACTTGAAGGTGCCAAGGATGGCAACGGCGCGGAGGTGGTTTGGGGCGCAGGGGGTCGGGAATCAAAGTCCGTTAGCCCTTATTAGCCTTTATTAGTCTAAAAAAATTATGAGAACACCAATGACGATTTCTCGCACCCGTCTTCGCCAAAGCGCTACGACGCGGCAGGGAGAGGAATCGGCGGGCGGAGTTTTGAATGGCAAACATCAGCGAATCAAATGAAATCACTTTTAAAATTTATGAAACGTGAATTGTGCGGATTTTCAGAAATGGGGGAAAAGTTAGAGCCTCCTTACGTCGTCTGCTACGGGTATTGGGACTTGCCGGAGCGGTGCCCGGCGCTCCTTGGTCAACTCGCGGGCGGGCCGCCCGCTCTCCAATTGGACAGCGGACCGGCGCAGGATTTCGTCATGGTGGAAGACGATGAGGATGAGAAAGAGAAAATTTGCGAGCGGAGCAAAATAAATTCGCGAAACCTTTTTGACGCATTATTGTTACATCAATCAACGGGAACATCAGAGCCATGACATCAGCCACTCCTTCGGCCGCCACTTTGGACGCGGCGCGGGCGACGTATCGCAAGATCGCCGCCAATATCTCAAAAATCATCCGCGGGCAGGACAATGCCACGCGGCATCTGCTGGCGGCGATGGCCGCAGGCGGGCACGTGCTGTTGGAGGATTATCCGGGCACGGGCAAAACAACGCTGGCGAAGGCGCTGGCGAAATCGATCGCGGCAGATTTCAAGCGGTTGCAATTCACGCCGGACTTGCTGCCCTCGGACATCCTGGGGGTTTCGGTCTTCAACCAACGGGATCAGCAGTTTCATTTTCATGAGGGGCCGGTGTTCACGAATATTTTGTTGGCGGATGAGATCAACCGGGCTTCGCCCCGGACGCAATCGGCCTTGCTAGAGGCAATGGGCGAGGCGCAGGTGAGCGTGGAAGGCGTGCGGCGGAATTTGCCGGAGCTGTTTTTTGTGATCGCGACGGAGAACCCGGTGGAGTTTCGCGGGACGTATCCGCTGCCGGAGGCGCAGATGGACCGGTTTGCGATGCAATTCACGCTGGGGTATGTGCCGGCGGAGCAGGAGGTGGAGATCTTGACGGCGCAGGAGCATAACCATCCGCTGGATGACTTGCAGCCGGCGGCGACGTTGGCGGATGTGATCGGCATGAAGCGCGCGGTGGAAGGTGTGCGGATCAGCGCGGAACTGAAGCGTTATGTGGTGGACCTCGTGGCGGCGACGCGCACGGCGCAGGGGGTGCAACTGGGCGCAAGCCCGCGGGCATCGATCGCACTAATGAAGACGGCGCAGGCGATGGCGCTGTTCGAGGGGCTGGATTTTGTGACGCCGGAGCAGATCCAAAAGCTGGCGGTGCCGGTGATCGCGCACCGGGTGGTGCTGGAGCCGCAGGCGAAGTTTTCGGGGATCACGACGCGCGGGGTGGTGGAAGATGCGTTGAAGAAATTGAAAGTGCCGGCGTGAGAGGGAGAATGAAGAAGGCAGAATGAAGAATTAGGAATAGAAACCTGAACCCGGTCATCTGTTCTCCAACTGTTGTGACACTGCTTTACAAACCGATTTATTGGAGCTACCGGGCGACGGGAGGGATGTGGTACCGGGCGCGGCGGCGGCTGACGCGGGCGGGATGGGCGGTGGTGGTCATGCTGATGGTGACGGCGATGATCGGCTCGGACATGGAGAATACGGTGACGTACCAGACGTTCGCGCTGCTGCTGGCGTTGATGTTGCTTTCCTTCAAGTGCAGTCTTTGGTTTCGCGGCAAGTTTTCGGCGACGCGCCGGCTGCCGCGTTTGGGAACGGTGGGACAACCCCTGCCCTATCAGATCGAGGTCACCAATCTAACGGCACACACGCAAGCCGGCTTGACGTTGCTGGAAAATATCGAAGATCCCCGGCCTTCGTATCGCGACTGGCTGGGATTTCAAAGGGCGGAAGGGCGGCGGGTGCGGCCGTTCCGGATGTCGCAGCGGCGCAGCCGGAATCCGTTCCGGCTGGCGACGGTGAAGGAAGCGGAAATCCCGCCGATGTTGCCGCAAGGCATGGCGGAGGCGCGCGGGGAAATCCTGCCATTGCGCCGGGGAATATTAAGATTCCAAGGGGTGACGGTGGCGCGGCCGGATCCGCTGGGATTGTTCCGTTCGTTCATCCGGGTGACGTCGGCGCAATCGGTTTTGATCCTGCCGAAACGGTATCCGCTGCCGCCCATCGCGTTGCCGGGATCGCTGCGTTACCAGGAAGGCGGCGTGGCGCTGGCGGCGCACGTGGGCAGTAGCGAGGAGTTTGTGGCGCTGCGGGATTACCGGCACGGCGATCCGCTGCGGCATATCCATTGGCGGAGCTGGGCGAAGACGGGCAAGCCGATCGTGAAGGAATACGAGGACGAATTTTTCGTGCGGCATGCCCTGGTGCTGGACACCTTCGACGAGGAGCCGAACAGCGTGGTGCTGGAGGAAGCGGTCTCGGTGGCGGCATCATTCGCCTGCACGATTTTGACGCAGGAATCGCTGCTGGACCTGTTGTTCGTCGGGAACCAATCGTATTGTTTCACGGCGGGGCGCGGGGTGGGATCGAGCGACCAGATGCTGGAGGTGCTGGCGGCGGTGAAGCATTGCCCGGATAAAAAATTTGAGGAACTGGAACGGCTGGTGATGAACCATGTCTCGACGGTGAGCGGCTGCATCTGCATTTTTCAACGGTGGGACGGGGCGCGGCGGAAATTCATCCAGAAGCTGAAGGAAATAAACGTGCCGTTGCTGGTGCTGATCATCGTGCCGCCGGGCGGCGGCATTTCCGGCGCGGGCGGGCCGATGACGGATGCGCCGGGGACGTTGCATGTGCTGGAGGCGGGAAAGATCGAGGAGGGCTTGCGCGCACTATGAAGACGCCGCCGTTCCTGCTGCTGGCGACGCTGCTCTTCTGGGGCTGGTACACGGATTTTTTGCTGGTGGGCGCAATCATGGGTGCCGTGCTGGAATCGGCGCGCTTCACGAAATTCCGCTGGGACCTGGACGATGCGGATTTCAACCGCATCTGGAGCTTTTGCTTTTTGTTGATCGTGGTGCTGGTGGTCTATGTTTACACGAACAACGACCAAGGCGGCCTGGGCGGGATATTACACGCCAACAGCCCCTCGGCGGCGGTGAAGTCCGGCGCGCTGACAGCGACGCGCTTCTGGCGCTGGCTGCCGATGACGACGTTTGCGTTCATCTTCGCACAGGCGTACAACGAACGTCCGTCGGTGCCGCTGACGGCGATCTCGATGGTGCTGCGCTGGCGGCGGCGCAAGGGTGAACGGGGACTGGCGGGGCATTACCTGAACATCTCCTATCCTTTTTTCATCGTCTGCCTGCTGGCGGCGAGCATCCATCAAAACAAGGACGGGAGAATTTATTTTGCGGGGCAGGTCATTTTGGTGGCGTGGGCGCTATGGGATGTGCGTCCGCGCCGGTACCGGTTTTTGGGGTGGGCGGCGGCGCTGGCGGCGGTGGGAGTGATCGGGGTTTTTGGCGTGGTGGGCATCGGGCACGCGGAGCGGGCCTTCCAGCTTTTCAACGCGCAATGGATGGCCAAATTTTTTAGCAACGGCCGGCAAAATCCGCTGGAGTCAGTGACGAGCATGGGCCGCATCGGGCAGATGAAGCTCTCGGCGAACATCGTGATCCGGCTGGAGCCGGCGGTGGTGGGAAAAGTGCCGGAGTATCTGCGCGAGGCGAGCTACCGGCGGTATGCCGCGCAAAACATGTCGTGGCATGCGGGGGCGGGGCGAAACGAGGGGCGCAATGATTTTGAGCTGGTGCAACCGGAACCGGACAACACGAGCTGGGTGCTGGTGCCGGGCAAAACCAACGGGGCGGTGGTGAACATCGCCTGTTATCTGAACGGGCGTTCGGGCGACGGCGATCCGGAGGGCGTGCTGCCGCTGCCATCGGGCTGCAGCCGGCTGGAAAATCTGCCGTCCATCTCCTCGGTCATCTCCCTGCAAAAAAACCCGAACGGGACGGTACTGGCGGCGGGCGTGGGACTCATGACTTTTGACGCGCGGTTCGGGCCGGGGGCGACGCTGGATGCGCCGCCGGACTTGAACACGACCAACAAGTTTGACCTGCGCGTGCCGACGAATGAAATGCCGGCGGTGGACCAGGTCATCGCCGAGATGAACCTGACGACGACGAACGAACTGGCAGAGCGGCTGGCGGTCTCCGAATTTTTTCTGGATAAATTTAAATACAGCACCTGGCAGGGGCCGGACAAGCGGGCGGACACGAACGGCACGCCGTTGACGAAGTTCCTGCTGACAAGCCGGAGCGGGCATTGCGAATATTTTGCGAGCGCAACGGTTTTGATTTTGCGGCGGCTGCATATTCCGGCGCGATATGCGGTGGGTTATTATGTGCACGAGGCCCGCGGAACCGGGTATGTGGTACGCGAGCGCGACGGCCATGCGTGGTGCCTGGTTTGGAACTCCGCGACCAAGATGTGGGAGGATTTTGACACGACACCACCGTCATGGGTGGCGGTGGAAGGACAACGGAAGGATTTTGGCGAATGGCTGTCAGATGTGTGGTCATGGCTGAAATACCAGCTCGAAAGGTTCCGGTGGCATCAGGCGAATCTGCAACAGTACATCGTGTGGGCGCTGCTGCCGGTGATGGCGATTTTGGCATATCTCATCATTTTCCGGCGGCGCAAGAAGCGGAGCGGGATCGAGGATGACAAAAGATCCACGACGGTGAACTGGCCGGGGCTGGACTCGGAATTTTATCAACTGGAAAAAATGCTGGCGGCGCGGGGCGTGCCGCGTCAGCCGAGCGAGGCATTGTCCGGCTGGCTGGAACGGGCGCTGAAGGAGCCGGCGGTGGCGGGACTGCGAGGCCCGCTGCGAGAGCTGTTACAGTTGCATTACCGGCACCGGTTTGATCCGGAAGGTTTGAGCGCGACAGAACGGGAACAGTTGCGGCGTGAGGCG
>DASZCA010000179.1:0-23991 GCA_035943555.1 Verrucomicrobiia bacterium | reverse complement strand
GACAATTCCGCGCAGGCTGGGGAACTCATTGAAATCGCCAAGAAAAAGGGGTGCGTGTTGCAGGTGGGTCACGTCGAGCGGTTCAATCCGGTTTTTAAATACATTTCCAGCGTGGCGAAAGATCCGTGCTATATCGAGTGTGAACGGCTCTCGCCTTTTCCCGCCCGTTCCATGGACATCGGCGTGGTGTTGGACTTGATGATCCATGATCTGGACATCGTGCTCGCGCTGGTCAAATCTCCCGTCACCAGCGTGGATGCCATCGGCATGACGGTCTTAAGCCAGAGTGAGGATATCGCGAACGCGCGCCTGCGTTTCGCCAACGGTTGCGTGGTCACTCTCACCGCCAGCCGGGTCAGCGCCAACCGGTCCCGCAAAATCCGCGTGTACAACGGTCCCGCCGATCCTTGCTATATTTTTGGTGATTTCCAGACCCAGGAAGGGCACATCAGCCGTCTCACCGGCGCCGCCACGACGGGTGCAGCCGGCTCGAGCATCGTCAGTGAATTTGCCGGTAAAAAAATTCTGCGCGAACCCGCGCCGATCGAAAAAGCTGATTCGTTGACCTCGGAGTTGAAAAGTTTTGTGGAAAGTATTCGCGACAAGAAAGCGCCGGTGGTCACGGGCGAAGCGGCCAAACAGGCGCTGGACCTGGCGTTTGAGATCACGCGGCAGGTGCGGCAGGGTAAATGATTTACGAGCCCGCAGCCACCGGATGGTTGGATCCGGTGTCCGGTTTTCGCGCAGGCTGCGTGGCGGGATTTAACAGGCCATAGACCGCATGATCGGCGTAGTGATCGCCGAGCCATTCGACTTGCCGGATGATGCCTTCTAATTCGAATCCAAGACGTTCAGGGATGGCGCGGCTG
Organism: Verrucomicrobiia bacterium; assembly: GCA_035943555.1. GTDB lineage: Bacteria > Verrucomicrobiota > Verrucomicrobiia > Limisphaerales > UBA11358 > UBA11358. Next base: position 23,122 of record DASZCA010000179.1, on the reverse strand, counting down.
CGGGTGTTTTCCGTGGCGCACTCGATGGTGATGCGGTTGAGTTTCCAGACCTCAAAGCCGTGGGCAATCATGGCCCGGCAGCTTTCCGTCATGATGCCCCGACCTTGGTGGGCGGTGTCCAACCAATAGCTCAAGGACGCCCAACGATTGGTTTTATCCAAGTGCAAGTGACCGATCATGCCGCACAGCTTTCCGTTGAACCAGATGCCGGCGTGGAATCCTTGCTGGTTGGCGTCTTGCAATTGCCAGGCAATGATGGCGTGGCTGACATCTTTTTCAGAGCGCAGAATGTCCGCCCACGGAAGCCAGCGGCGAAGATGTTCGCGATTGGCTTCCAGCAGTCGAAACAGCTCCGGCCCGTGTTGCGATTCGACCGCTTGCAAGGCGGTCTGCTGATTGACGGAAGCTGAAAACATTTTTAATTCGATTTTTGTATAAAAATAACCAGTTGATCAAAAACCGGATTTACCTCAAGACGCAATGGCTCGTATCAAGGCTACGAGAAAGATGCGAGGCGATTTGAGGTGGTTTTCATCTGAATTTAATCGCGCGAAAAGAACTGGATTGCCCAAGGACAGATTTTGCTCCATGCGACCGTGTCTCTGTGGCAAAATGAACGTGTGGAACCAAAAACATTCATGATCATCGCGGGCGAGGCCAGCGGGGATTTGCTGGCATCGGAACTGGTTTCTGCATTGCGTGAGAAATTGCCGGGGACCACATTTTTTGGCGTGGGCGGTGAAAAATTGGCGGCAAACGGCGTGGAGACGCTTTACAACATGTCGCAACTGGCCGTGGTGGGCATCACGGATGTGTATCGGAAGACTTTGGAATTCCGCCGGTTGCTCAAGTTTTTGCTGGCCGAGGCCATCCGGCGCCAACCGGATGTCATCATCGGTGTTGATTACGGCGGGTTTAACCTGCGCTTTGCGCGCATGGTCAAGGAACATGTCCGCAATCATCCCGGCGGCTGGAAGCCGAAGACGGTGCAGTTCATTTCCCCCCAGGTTTGGGCGTCACGGCCGAAGCGCGCCAAGCGGCTGGCGGCGGATTGCGACCTGCTCCTGAGCATCTTTCCGTTTGAGAAGGACTGGTATGCGCAGCGCGTGCCGCAGTTGCGCGTAGAGTTTGTGGGGCATCCGATGGTCGATCGATTTACGAATGACGATTTGCGATCAACGCGCCGCGGGCAAGATGGAGTCTCCGTCATGACCCGGGAGCCACGTATTTTGTTGCTGCCGGGGAGCCGGCGGAGCGAATTGAAGCAGCATTTGCCGGCGATGTTGGGGGCTATAAAGTTGATCCGTGATAAGTTTCCGCAGTTAAAAACAAACATGGTGGTTCCGAGTGACGCCACGGCGAGGTTGGCCAAGACCCTGGGTGCGGATATGGAAATCCAGATCGGCAACTTACCAGCGGCATTGGTGGCAGCGGATGTGGCCATCGCCAAGACGGGCACGGTGACGATGGAGTGCGCGTTCTTCCGCGTGCCGACGGTGACGCTCTACAAAGGATCGTGGATCAATTACCAGATCGCGCGGCATTATATCACGGTGAAGACATTCACGATGCCCAACTTGCTGGCGGGCGAGGAAGTTTTTCCCGAATTTTTGCAGCAGGCGCTCACGGCGGAAAATCTGGCGCGGGCCACGCTGGAGCTTTTGGAGAGTGCTCCGCATCGTGCGAAGATGCAGTCACAATTGGATAAAATCATCGCCTCACTGGGCGAACCGGGGGCCACGAAACGCGCGGCGGTGGCGATAATGACCTTGCTCACATGAAAGACCTCTCCAGTCCATTTTGGATCAAGTTGAAAGGGATATTGTTTCTGCTCATCGGCATCGTGGCGGCGGCGCTGGTGTTTCTCGACAATCCCAAATGGTCGACCGGCCTGATGCTGGCGCTGGTCATCTGGAGTTTCTGCCGGTTTTATTATTTCGCGTTTTACGTCATCGAGAAATATGTAGATTCGAGCTACAAATTTTCCGGCCTTTATTCCTTTGTGAAATATATGTTTCAACGGCGGCGACGTTGACCGGAAACCAGAACAGTTCTGTCAATGCTCTAAGCGGGAAAGATGCGGGCGATGGCCGCGCGGAGATCTTGCAGGGTAAAAGGTTTGTCGAGGACACAGTTCACCAGGCGGCCGGGATGGTCAGCCGCGTCCAGAGTGTAGATGGAGGCGGTGGCCATGATGATGGGCTGGTCGGGACGGATTTTTTTGATGCGGCCGGCGAGTTCGCCACCGGTCATGCCCGGCATGGAAAAGTCGGTGATGATAAGGTCGAACCGCTCGCACTCATAGAGCGCCAGGGCCGCCTCGCCGCTGTTCACTATCTGGACGCCGTACCCATCATGCTCCAGCAACATCTTGATGGCTTTGGCTACCGACGGTTCGTCGTCCACCAGTAAAATCTTTTTACCAGGGTTTCCTTGATTCATCCGAGCCGGAGGAGAACTTAAGTGGGTGGGGATGAATTACAACCTTTAGTTTTTAACAATCGGATGGCATCCCGCGGTGGGATGCGAGATTTACTTTCACGCCTCACCGCGCTAGGTTGGCCTCATGGAATCATTGCACGCGCCGTGGCGGATCGCATACATCCTGGCGCCGAAACCCAAGCTGGATGCCAGCCTTTTCACGCACATCGCGCACTCCAGCGATGACGAGGGCAACTATGTGGTGGCGCGCGAACGGACCTGTTATGCATTGCTTAACCGTTATCCTTATAATGGCGGCCATGTGATGGTGGTGCCGTACAAGGAAGTCACTGGCATGGATGGGTTAACCGACGATGAGTTGTTGGAATTGTGGAAGCTGGTCCGCCGCTGCACGAATGCATTGACCGCCGTGATGAAGCCGGACGGGTTCAATGTGGGTATCAATCTGGGCAAGGTGGCAGGCGCGGGCATCGCGGAACATCTCCATGTCCATATCGTGCCGCGCTGGATCGGGGACACGAATTTTATGCCCGTGATCGCCCAAACAGGGGTGCTACCCGATGCGTTGAAGGAGATCGCGGCGAAGTTGCGGGCGGAATTGGGCAAGTGATTGCCCGGCGACAATTTTTTGTAATTGTTGGTGAGGTGGCGTCAAATGACACGCTCATTGCCGCCGTCCAAGGGGACTTGCGAGCCGGTCGTTTTGGCAAATAACTGTCCGCACATCTCGGCGGCCATTTCAGCAACATCCCGACTGCACACTTCCACCTTGAGCACGTTGTTAGTTTTGTATTTTTCCACGGTCAGGCCGTAACTTTTCGCCCGCGCGGCGAGGATTTCCTCGGTCCATAGGCCGGTGTCGAACACGGCGTTGGGATGGATGGAGTTGATACGGATTTTATCCGCACCCCATTCGAGCGCAATGACGCGGGCCAGTTGATTCATGGCTGCCTTTGAAGCAGAGTAGGCAGCGACGCCGGGGCCGGGCGCGGGGACATTTTTTGAACCGATGACCACCACGCGGCCACCGTTTGGCGCCAGTTTTAGCAAGGGATGAGCTTCTCGAAGAAGAGCGAAATTGGCGTCGAGATTTAACTGCAACACCTTGCGCCAAGCTTCCGTGGTCAGTTCGGCGACGGGTTTGGCTTTGGGGAAAATGCCGGCATTTAGAATGAGGATGTCCAAACCGCCAAACGTGCGGACGGCTTTTTCCAAAGCGGCGGGGATTTGTGATTCATCGCTCAAGTCACAAACAAACCCGGCAAAATCGGCGCGCGGCCAGAGCGTGGTGATGGCGGGATTGATATCGAGGCCGATGACGGCGGCGCCGCGTTGCAGCAAAGATTCGACGCAGGCTTTGCCGATGCCGGAAGCGGCGCCAGTGACGAGCGCGACTTCGCCGGCGAAGACAGGTGATTTGCCGGGAGCATTGAGTTTGGCCTGTTCCAAATCCCAATACTCGACATCAAAAATATCCTGCGCGGGGAGTGCCTGCCAGCCGCCGAGCTTGGTGGCGCGGGTGATGATTTCCATCGTGTGCCGGTAGATATCGGCGGCGATGGTGGCGTCGTTGGCCGTGCGTCCGACCGTGATCAGGCCGAGTTGCGGATCGAGAATGATGCGCGGGGCGGCATCAAGCATCCGCGGTTTCGGGCCCAGGCTGGCGGTATGGGTTTGAAAATATTTTTCGTAGTCCGCGCGGAAGGCACTGAGGTCGCGACCGACCATGGGCAGTTGTTTGGTGCGCAAAACGTGATCGGGAGTGGCCGGGCCTTGTTGCGCAATTTTAGAATTGGCGGCGCGGCGGGCGAAATCCAGGCTGGCCGCGTCTTGATGAGATATCAACAGCATTGGTTTGCCGGCAACGTGGGAGAGATCGTGGCGCAGTTGGGCAAGTTCCAGTCGCAGTGTTGTTGCCGGTGGTTGATCTTTCGAGACGGGCAAATCCCACGCGCTTTTTGCTTTGAGATAATTCTCGGTGAGCGTCACGAGTTCGATCATGCGCTCGTAGGCGAGTTTCGCCGTGTCGCCAAAGGTAAAAAGGCCGTGGTTGAGCAGCACAATGCCGACGGTTTTACCCGTAGCTTGCGGGGGAAATAATTCAGCGACGAGCCGGGCCAGTTTGAAGCCGGGCATCACATACGGAATAATCACCACACGATCGCCGTAAATCTCGCGGACACGGGCCTCGCCGCCGGGCGTGTTCATGATGGCGATCAGGGCATCGGTATGCGTGTGGTCGACAAATTTATGGGGGATGAGCGCGTGCAGGATGGCCTCGACGCTCGGCGAGGGGGCTGAAGGATTGGTCATGGCACAGCGCAACTCGCGCGCCATGGCGGGATCGCTGAGTTCCTTCAATTGCGCCAGCCGCAGCACGGGTTGCAGACGGCAGGGAGCAAAACCGCTTGCAGCAATTTTTTCCAGATCGTGTCCGCTTCCCTTGATATAAAGAATCTGCTCATTTTCGCCGAAAATATTTTTTTCGGTGACTTTGACAGAGGTGTTACCGCCACCGTGCAGTACCAGCGAAGAGCAGCGGCCCAGCAGGCGTGAGGTGTAGACGCGTTGGCCGAGGTCACCGGTGAATTGCGCCGCTTCCGAATCGTTCCAAAGGCTGTTCATGAGAATTAGTCAGGGCGCGATGATGACTTCAATTCCACGTTTGCGCAATGCCCTAACCATTTCCACAGGGGCGGCCTGATCAGTAACAATGGTGTCAATCACATCCAAGCCGCAGAGCGGTGAGATGGATTGGCGGCCGAGCTTGGTGTGATCGAGGCAGAAGATAACTTTTTTGGCGGCATGAATCATGGCTCGCTGGATTTCGATCAGCAGACCGTGGGAGTTGCTGACACCATCAGGGGAGAGACCGCCGGCGCCCATGATGGCGATATCTGCGCGGACTTTGGCAAACATTTCCACGGCCAGCGGCCCGATCAGCACGCCGAGACGGGGATAAATGACGCCGCCGGAGACGACGACTTCGGCTTTGGTGGTGGTGTTATAAAAATTAGCGACGGGCAGAGAATTGGTGATGATCTGCGGGGACTTTGCTTCGAGGCGGGTAGCAACGTGATACACCGTCGTTCCCGCGTCCAAGATCACCGTTTGATTCATCCCGATAAGGGCGGCGCATGCGGTAGCGATGGCTTCTTTCTCAGCGAGTTGATGCTGGTCGCGGGCGGTGAAGGTGAATTCGTCGGACTTGGGATTCACCACGCGGGCGCCGCCATGGGTGCGGCGGATGGTGCCTTTTTCGGCCAACTGGTCGAGGTCGCGGCGGACGGTTGAAATGGAAGCGTCCACCTGTTCCGACAGTTCGTCCAGTGAGGCGAACTCCGTTTTCAGCAGATATTCTTCGATGCGTTTCTGACGTTCCTCGGATTGCATGATGGAACATGGTTGGTAGATTTTGGTAGATTTTGCAAGATTCAATTTGACAATCTTCCACGGGCTTGGAAAACTAAACTATCAATTATGTCATCTCCGAACACACCCCTTGATGCGCTTTTGCGCCTGTCGCACGAACTGGGCCGCCGTGATCAGCCGCTGTCCATTTTGGGCGAGGGCAACACTTCGGTGAAACTGGGCGCCGACACCTTCCGGGTGAAAGCGAGCGGCACGAATCTGGCCACGCTCAAGCCGGAAGATACGGTGGAATGCAAAAGCAGCGTGTTATTGTCGTTGCTGGATAAAACCAATCTGACGGATGCGGAGGTTGACCGCACTTTGATGGAGTCGCGAGTGGCGGCGGATGGGAAAAAGCCTTCGGTGGAAGCGTTGTTTCACGCGTATTTTTTAAGTTTGCCCGGAATCGAGTTTGTCGGTCACACGCACGCGCCGGCGGTGAACGGAATTTTGTGTTCGCCGCGCGCGCGCGAATTTGCCACGAAGCGGGTTTTCCCCGATGAGATCGTCTGCTGCGATGTGGCCTCGGTATTTGTGCCTTACACTGACCCCGGATTGCGTCTGGCGCAGGCTGTCCGCGAGCAGACTCAAAAATTTATGGACGAGCATGGACGTCCGCCGCGCGTGGTGTTGCTGGAAAATCATGGCATCATCACCTTGGGGCGCACGGTTGAGGCCGTGCTGGGCGCCATGTTGATGGCAGAAAAAGCGGCGACGATCTGGGTGAATGCCGGCGGCCTCGGCGGACCGACGTTTTTATCCCCGGAAAATATCCAGCGCATCTCCGGCCGCCCGGACGAGGAGGTCCGCCGCCGGGTTTTGAAGATGTGACGGAAGCAAAACAAGAATCGAAATAATTTTATCCTATGAAAAACTACCAACATGTAATGAATCTTTGGAACGAAGGTGAAGCCGCCAAACTTAAAGGCATGGACCGGCTCGTCTACCGTTCCAACAAACTCGGCAGCGATCAGCGCATCACCAACACCGGCGGCGGCAACACGTCCTCGAAGATCGTCGAGAGCGATCCGCTTTCCGGCGAGCAGGTAGAAGTGCTGTGGGTGAAGGGCTCCGGCGGCGACCTGCGTACGAGCAATCGCGAGAATTTTTCATCGCTCTACCAGGAAAAACTTTTGTCGTTGCAGAAGAGCTACGGAAAGCGGGCTGACAAAGGCCTCAAGTCCGCGGCCGAGGATGAAATGGTGGCGGCGTACAACCATACGACGTTCAACCTGAACCCGCGCGCGACTTCCATCGACACGCCGCTGCACAGTTTTATTCCCGCAAAGTTTGTCGATCACATGCATCCGAACGCGGTCATCGCGATTGCGGCCAGCAAAAACTGCGAAAAGCTGACGCAGGAAATTTTTGGCGGTGAAATGGCGTATGTGAAATGGATGCGTCCCGGTTTTGAACTCGGTTTGGCGATGCAAGACATCTGCCAGAAAGACAAAAAAGCCAAGGCCATCATGATGGGACAGCACGGTTTCATCTCCTGGGCCGATGATGACCATGCGTGCTATCTGAGCACCTTGGATTTTATCGAGACAGCCTCACAATACATCGAGAAGAAATATGCCGAGAAGGGTGGCGATGAAAAAGTATTCGGCGGCCAGAAATATCAAACTTTGCCGGAAGCCAAGCGGCAGGAGATTTTCTCGGCGATCCTGCCGTGGTTGCGCGGACAGGTCTCGCAGCAGAAGCGGTTCATCGGCACGGTGCAGGACGATGTGAAGATTTTGCGGTACGTCAATTCGCATGATGCCGCACGGTTGTCCGAGCTCGGCACGAGCTGCCCTGACCATTTTCTGCGTACGAAGATCAAGCCGTTGTTCGTGGACTGGAACCCGCAAACGGGCGATGTGGCTTCGCTCAAGAAGCAATTGGGCGCCGGCCTCGAAGGCTACCGCAAGGATTACGCGGCCTACTATCAAAAGTGCAAGCACGCCAATTCACCGGCGATGCGCGATGCGAACCCGACGGTGGTGTTGATCCCCGGTTTGGGCATGATCGCGTGGGGCAAGGACAAGAGCGAGTCGCGCGTAACGGCTGAGTTTTATAACTGCGCGGTGGAAGTCATGCGCGGGGCGGAGGCGATCGACCAATACATCGCGCTGCCGCAACAAGAAGCGTTCGACATTGAATATTGGTTGCTGGAAGAGGCGAAACTCAAGCGCATGCCGGCGGAAAAAGAACTCGCGCGCCAGATCATCATCGTCATCGGTGCCGGCAGCGGTATCGGCAAAGAAACGGCGCATCGCTTGGTGAAAGAGGGCGCACACATCGTTTGTGTGGACCTGAATGCCGAAGCGGCGCAGGCCACGGCGTTGGAAATCACCAACAAATACGGGCTCGGCATCGGTGTGGCCGGAACCGGTATCTCAAATTGCGGGCTGGCCATCGGGCTGGCGGCGGATATCACGAACCGCCAGAGCATCCGGAAGATGCTGGATCAAGTGGCCTTGGCCTACGGCGGATTCGATTCCATCTGCGTGACTGCCGGAATTTTTGTGCCGAGCGACACGACGGGCCATATCCCGGATGACAAATGGGCGCTGACATTCAACATTAATGTCACCGGCAGCTATTTTGTCGCGGACGAAGCGTTCAAGACGTGGAAAGAACAAGGCTTGAAAGGTCAGCTCGTACTGACGACTTCCGCCAATGCGGCGGTGGCCAAAAAAGGCTCCGTGGCTTACGACGTCTCCAAGGCGGCGGGTAATCACCTGGTGCGCGAACTGGCGATCGAACTCGCGCCGCTGGTGCGGGTCAACGGTGTGGCCCCGGCGACGGTGGTGCAAGGTTCGGCGATGTTCCCACGCGACCGCGTGATCGGTTCGCTCGCGAAATACAACATTCCTTACACCGAAGCGGAAGCGACGGAATCGCTGGTGAAGAAACTCGCGCAGTTCTATGCGGATCGTACGTTGACCAAGGCGCCGATCACGCCGGCGGACCAGGCGGAAGCGTACTTCTTGCTCGTAACGCAACGGTTGTCGAAGACGACGGGGCAGATCGTCACCGTGGATGGCGGATTGCACGAGGCGTTCTTGCGCTAAAAGTACTTCCTGTCGGAAGCCGCATATTTGACATGAATTCGGTTCGTTCCTTGATTGGAACGAACCGAATTTTTTTATTGGTGTGTCTCGGTTGCCAGATGCCGGGCCTGACGTTTCGGCAAGCCGGATTTGGCGGTACGGGCGCGGACAAGGCTTTCAGCGGGTAGAAAGGAGCGGATAAATTCCGGCGGGTCGCGGCGGGCGCCGCGTTGCCAGTCGCGCCACAGGGTTTCAGCGGCAAGTTGCTTTTCGATGTTCAATTCAACGGTGATGAATTCAAACAGTTTTTCCGCCAGCCGTGCGAGGGCGATGGTGTCGGTACGGCCGATTTGCGCATAGAGCCAGTCGCTGAAGCGGAGGAGGCCGGCAAAAGGGGTTCCATTGCTCCAGAGCAAGGGCGTGGTCTCAACGAAATTTCCGCTGTTGCCGATGAGGTCCCAATATTTGGCGAAGCGGCGCAGGCGTTGCATCGTCGCGAAATCGATCAGCTTGTTCTGCAAGATGTCGTAGGGCGGATGGGCGTTGTAGATCATCTGCCATTCCTGATCGTGCCGGATAATGGGGGTTCCGCGCAGGCGTTTGAGGATGCCGACTTGGATCTCCTGCGGGTCGAGCGCGATGAGCCGGTCAAAGCCGGTGGCAAAGCTTTGCACCGTTTCGCCGGGCAAGCCGATGATCAGATCTGCATGGATATGGACGCCGGTTTCACGGCGCAAGTATTGAAAATTATCGGCGAGGCGGTCGTAATTTTGCCGGCGGCTGATGAGCGTGCCGACTTCCGGATTAAACGTCTGGATGCCGACCTCGAACTGGAGCGCGCCGGGCGGAAATTTTGCGATGATGGCGCGCAGTTCGGCGGGCAACCGGTCGGGAATCATCTCGAAATGATAGAAGTGGCCCGGCTGATAGCGCGCGAGGAAAAATTCGAGGATGGCCTTGCTGGTGACGATGTTGAGGTTAAAGGTGCGGTCGACGAACTTAAATTGTTTCAAGCCGCGATCGAGCAGCGATTGCATCGCGGCCAGAAATTTGTCCAACGGCACCTGACGCACGGGGATTTCGAGTGATGACAGGCAAAATTCGCAGGTGAAAGGGCAGCCGCGCGAAGCTTCAACGTAGACGATGCGGTGGGCGAGATCGGCACCGGTGTAGTAATCATAGGGCAGGGCGAGGCGGGAGAATTCCGGGATTTCGGCGAGGATGATTTTGGGCAGCGGGTTGGCGGGCTTTGGGGTTTCTTCCGGACCAGCTGAAGCTTGAACTCCAAGGAGCGTCCGGCAGACCTCGGCAAATTTCAGGTCGGCCTCGCCGGTGATGACGTGGTCGGCGAGTTCCACGATGCGCTGGCCTTCGGTTTCATAGCTGACCTCCGGGCCGCCGAGGATGATCTTGATGTCCGGGCGGACGCGCCGGATGGCGGTGATGACTTCGGTGGTTTCTGTAACGTTCCAGATATAAATGCCGAAGCCGATGATAAGCGGTTCGCGGGCGAGCAGGGCTTCGGCGATGTCCAGCGGACGCAAATTAATGTCGAACTCCGCGATGACGGCGCGCGGTTGCAGTTCGCCCAGATTGGCGAAGAGATAGCGCAGCCCGAACGCGGCGTGGCTAAACTTCGCGTTGAGCGTGGTGAGAACGATGTCCGGCATCGCCTTAAATTAGCAACATCGGCGACAAACGACAAAAAAGAAATCGAGCCGCCTTCAATGGCCGGCGGCTTGCAACTTCAGGGCGATGGCGAGGTTGGTGATGGCCTCGGCGTAATCGGGTTTCAGGCGGAGGGCTTCCTGAAATTCAGCGATGGCTTCGGGAAGATGTCCCAAAGAGGCGAGAGTGATGCCGAACTTGTTATGCGCCAAAGCATATTCGGGTTGCAGCCGGATGGCCTCTTTAAATTGCGCAGAGGCGGGGGCAAACTGACCTTTCCGGATCAGGATGTTACCGAGGTAGTAATGTGCCGGTGCGTAATCGGGCGAGAGGCGGATGACGGTCTGAAATTCAGCAGCGGCCTCATCGCCCAAGCCTTTTTTGAAATAAAGCGTGCCGAGGTTGTAATGGGCATCGGCGTAATCCGATTCCAAGCGTATGGATTCTTTCAATTCACCGATGGCCTGGTCGACCAGGCCCTTTTTGGAGAGCAGGCTGGCAAGGTTGTTGTGGGCTTCGAAAAAATCCGGTTTCAGGCGGATGGTCTCCTGAAATTCGTTTATGGCGTCATCGGTTTGCCCGAGGTTGATATAAAAAATGCCGAGCTGGTAATGGCGTTCGGGGTCGACCGGCACAGTTTTGACGGCGAGTTGGAGCAGGCTGAGCGCGGCATTGGTCTGTCCATGTTCCAGGAGCAGACTGCCCAGCGCCTTGAAGGATGCGGGGTCATTCGTCCGAAAATGAACCGCCGCCACGAACTGGCTGATGCCGGCATCCGTCTGACCTTCCTTGAAGAGCAAAATGCCAAGGCTGGCATGGCCGTCCCGATAACCGGGATTGAGTTTGACGGCTTGCTGGAGTTCAAGGAGCGCCTCATTGGTCAATCCTTGCATGGCGAGAATATTGCCAAGCGTCATATGTGTCCCGGCAAACAGCGGGTTGATGCTCAATGTTTTCCGCAATCCTTGGACGGCATCATTGGTCCGGCCTTCCTCATAGTAAGCAACGGCGAGATTGTTTTGAGCGATATCATTGTCAGTGGTGACATTGACGGCGTGCTGGAAAAGAATTTCGCTGTTTTGCCAGAAGGCGATCTGCTGCCGGCTCATTTTGCCGCAGAGAACAATCGTGATGATGGCCAGGAACGAGAACAAATAGACCAACCCGGGGCACCGCCGGTAAATTTCATACGCCCCCCAAGCGATCAGAATGAGCACACCCACCGAGGGGAGATAAGTATAACGGTCGGCCATGGACTGTGCGCCAACCTGGACCAAGCCGATGACCGGCACGAGGATGCCCACAAACCAAAGCCAGCCCATGAGCAAAAACGGATAGCGGCGGCGTTGGGACCAAAACAGTACGGAAAGGCCGGCCAGCAGGATGACTGCAAACAAGACGCGGCTGACAACCATCACCTTTGGGTAGGGATAAAAGATCGCCAGATCTGTCGGGCAGGCCATTTTCAAAAGGTAGCGACCATAAGACAAAATCGCATTCGCCGACCTCATCGGAAAAGACAGGTTGGCAAGCGGTTGGGTGGCACCTTCCGCTTTTTGCATGAGAAATGCCACCAAGCTGAACAGGGTTGCGAGCGTGAAAAATGGAATTTTCTCCAGTAATAATGGGTGCAAGCGGCCGGCTTGGAACCGGTTCAACGGCCAAAAATCCAGCAACAGCAGGACAAAAGGCCAGGTGACCAGCATGGGCTTGCTCATCAGGCCCAGCATGAAGCAGAGGCAGGCGAGCCAATAATCGCGGGAGCGAAGAAAGGAAACAGGGCGTGTTTCCGGTTGAACTGCGGCCCTGTGGACGAAACGAACGTAAAACAGCAGGGCGAGGAATCCAAAAAAAGCACTGAGCACGTCTTTTCTTTCCGCGATCCAAGCCACGGATTCGACATGTACCGGATGCAAAGCAAAGATGGCCGCGACCCAGACGCTCCGCCAAACCGCCCCGGTGAGCCGATGCAACAATAGAAAAAGCAGGACGGTGTCGAGGGCGTGAAACAACAGGCTGGTCAGATGATGGCCCCATGGTTGTAATCCGTATATCTGGCAATCCAGCATATGGGACAACATTGTTACCGGATGCCAGTTGCCGCTGATGGGATGGGTGAAAGCCCAGCGGACATTTTCCAGCGTCAATCCTTGCTGGACCTGGGCGTTTGATTGGACATAGACATTGTCATCAAAGTTGATGAAACCATTATGTATGACCGGCCAAAAGACGGCGATCGTCATCAACGCCAAAAGGATCGGAAGCAGCCCGGAAGAACCGGGGAGAGGCACGGGAATGGGAGCCGTGTTCTCTGATGATTTCGGGGCAGATTTTATTTTCATCGCTGAACAGACATGGTATCGCTCGCCGGAAGAAAATGTCAGCAACAAGATAAAATTTATTAAAAAATAAAAAGGGACGGGAAAGGCCGATTCCGCCATTCCCGGGCTGCCGGGTGAGGGCTGCCGTAAATTCCTAACTTTGCGCGTTCCCGGGTTTGGGTTAAGTTGAATCATGCAACCGGAAAAATTTACGCAGAAGTCACAGGAGGCGTTGCAAGCGGCGCAGGCGCTGGCACGCGGGCATTCGCATCAGGAGATCGATGGCGAGCATCTCGCGCTGGCATTGATCGGGCAGACGGAAAGCCTGATTCCTGATCTGCTGCAACGTATCGGCGTACCGGTGGACAAGCTGAAACCGGATCTGGAGGCTGAGATCGCCCGGCGATATAAAGTACAGGGCGGCGGCGAGCCGTATGCGGGCAATGATTTGCGCAAGGCGCTGGACGCGGCACAGGCCGAGGCCAAAAAGCTCAAGGATGAATACGTCAGCACAGAACATCTGCTGCTTGGCCTGCTGGATGGCGGCGGGGCGTCGCTCAAGAAAATTTTTGCCAAGCACGGGCTCAAGCGTGAGGCGGTGCTGAGGGCGCTGGCGGAATTGCGCGGCAACCAGCGGGTGACGGATGAAAACCCGGAGGGGAAATTTCAGGCGCTGGAAAAATATGGCCGCGACCTGACAGCGCTGGCCAAGCAGGGGAAGATCGACCCGGTCATCGGTCGGGACGAAGAAATCCGCCGGGTGATGCAAGTCCTCACGCGGCGAACGAAGAACAATCCGGTGCTTATCGGTGAGCCGGGAGTGGGCAAGACGGCCATCGCGGAAGGGCTCGCGCGGCGGATCGTGAGCGGGGATGTGCCGGAGTCGTTGAAAAACAAGCGGCTGGTGGCGATGGATCTGGGCGCGATGATCGCCGGGGCGAAATTTCGCGGTGAATTTGAAGACCGGTTGAAAGCGTTCCTCAAGGAGATCGCCACGAGCGAGGGGAAAATCATTTTGTTTGTGGATGAGTTGCACACGTTGGTGGGCGCGGGCGCGGCGGAGGGTGCGGCGGACGCGGCGAACATCATGAAACCGCAACTGGCGCGTGGCGAACTGCGTTGCGTGGGAGCGACGACACTGGATGAGTACCGCAAGCACATCGAGAAAGACCCGGCGTTGGAACGCCGTTTTCAGCCGGTGCAGGTGGCTGAGCCGACGGTGGAGGCGACCATCGCCATTCTGCGCGGGTTGAAGGAGCGTTATGAGGTGCATCATGGCGTGCGCATCCAGGATGCGGCACTGGTGGCGGCGGCGACGCTGTCCCACCGCTACATCACAGACCGTTTTCTGCCGGACAAGGCGATCGACCTGGTGGACGAGGCAGCTTCGCGCATCAAAATGGAACTGGATTCCAAGCCGACGGAACTGGACCAGTTTGACCGGCAAATTTTGCAGTTGGAGATCGAGCGCATGTCATTGGCGAAGGAAAAAGATTCTGCAAGCAAAGAGCGGTTAAAGCGGCTGGACAAGGAACTGGCCGATTTAAAGGAAAAGTCCAAGGCGCTCACCGCGCAATGGCAGAACGAAAAGGCGGCGGTGAACGCGGTGAGCGTGGTGCAATTGCAGCTGGAGCAAGCGAAGCTGGAACTGGAGCAGGCGCAGCGCATGGGCGATTTGAGCAAATCGGCGGAGGTGCAATATGGCAGGATTCCGGATCTGGAAAAAAAGCTCGCAGACATAGAGAAGCAATCTGCACAAACGACACGCCATTCCTTGTTGCGACAGGAAGTGACGGACGAGGACATCGCGCGCGTGGTGGCGGCGTGGACGCATATCCCCATTTCCCGGATGTTGGAAGGCGAGCGGGAAAAATTGTTGAAGATGGAAGAGCGTCTGGCGCAGCGGGTCATCGGGCAGAAAGAGGCGATCAAGGCGGTGGCGAATGCCGTTCGCCGCGCGCGTTCCGGGCTGGGCGATCCGAACCGGCCGATCGGCTCATTTATTTTTCTGGGGCCGACGGGAGTGGGCAAGACGGAGACAGCCCGGGCGCTGGCGGAATTTTTGTTTGATGATGAGAGCGCAATGGTGCGGATCGACATGAGCGAATATATGGAGAAGCACAGCGTCTCCCGGTTGGTGGGGGCGCCGCCAGGATATGTGGGTTACGATGAAGGCGGGCAGTTGAGCGAGGCGGTGCGACGCAGGCCATATTCCGTGGTGCTGTTTGATGAGATCGAGAAGGCGCATCCGGACGTGTTCAATGTGCTGTTGCAGGTGTTGGATGACGGACGATTGACGGACGGGCAGGGGCGCACGGTAGATTTCAAAAACACCATCGTCATCATGACGAGCAATCTCGGTTCGCCGGTCATCCAGGAATATTTCCTGGACGGTCACACGGACAAATCGTCGCATCAGGCGATGGAAGACAAGGTGATGGCGGAGTTGAAGAAACATTTCCGGCCGGAATTCCTGAACCGCGTGGATGATGTCATCATATTCCAAAGCTTGGATGAGGATGAGCTGGCGCAGATCGTGGAAGGCCAGTTGGTCCGATTGGAAAAACGCCTGGCGCAGCAGAACCTCACGCTTGAGGTGGACAAGGCGGCAAAGGTGTTCATCGCAAAGGAGGGGTACGATCCGCAGTTCGGGGCGCGTCCGCTCAAGCGGGCGGTGCAAGAGCTGTTGCTCAATCCGCTCTCGATGAAATTGTTGGAAGGGGAATTCAAGCCGGGGGACAAGATCAAGGTGACGGCGGGCGGGGACGGCCTGGCATTCAAGGTGAAATGACCCCATTGGCCACGGAGCCATGCCGCCAAAGGAATTATATTTTCAATTCCGAGCAAAAGGCGGTTGCAGCGTGAAGGTTCGGTCTGGTTGAATGAGGGCGGTGAAAGTTTTGATCTCCGCCATCGCGTGCAATCCGTATCTCGGATCTGAGAGCCATTTTGGGAAGATGGCGGTCAGGTGCCTGGCGCGCGATCATGAATTATGCGTCATCACGACGAGCCGTGACCGGGCGGACATGGAGCGGGCGGCGGCGGCGGGGCTGGTGCCGCCGGGGGTG
This sequence comes from Verrucomicrobiia bacterium, assembly GCA_035943555.1. Taxonomy (GTDB): domain Bacteria; phylum Verrucomicrobiota; class Verrucomicrobiia; order Limisphaerales; family UBA11358; genus UBA11358. Next base: position 7,174 of record DASZCA010000179.1, on the reverse strand, counting down.
CGGTTTTTTTATGCGGGCAAGTTCAAACCATGGCATCCGAACCGGCTGCGTGCGCGAATCCAGGGCTGGTTTGAGTATGTGGATTTTGTACGCGATTCATTGCGGGTCGCGCAAGAGCTGCACCGGCGGGAAAAATTCGATGTGGTGCATCATCTGACTTATACGACGGCGCGCGTGGCTTCACCGATGTGGCGGCTGGGCATCCCGTTTGTGTACGGGCCGATCTGTGGCAACGAGCCGTTTCCTTTCCAGTTATTTCCCATTTTGAGCCCGTCGGGCGCCGCGTTTGAGCTGGCGCGAAAAATGCATAATGCTTTTTGCCGGTGGTCACCGTCGGTGCGGCGAAGTGTGCGAGAGTCGGCTCATATTTTTGCGAGCACAAAGGAGGCGGAGGAATTGATGTCTGAGTTCCGGGGTTCGGCGGCGAACATTACCCTTTTATCACCGGCATTTTACACGGCGGAACAGGCGGCGGGCTTTTCCCGTTTTGCTTTGGGCAAAAAAGCGGACGGGCCCTTGCGCCTCTATGTGGCGGGACATCTTTCCAGCAACAAGTGCGTGGCGCTGGCGTTTCACGCGCTGGCGCTGGCCAAAAAAAACGGCGTGAAATTCAGGTATCACCTGGGTGCGGGCGGGCCGGAACTGCCGCACTTGAAGCGGCTGGCGGTCAAGCTTGGCCTGACGGATGAAATTTTATTTGGCGGTAACCTGACCCGCGAGGAATATCAAAAGGAATTGGGCGAGACGCATATCTTTCTACTGCCCGGCCAGCGCGAGTCGGTGGGATTGACAATGATGGAGGCCATGCTGGCGGGGGCGGTGCCGAGCGTGGGTGACAATGCCGGGCCGCGGCTGACGGTGACGGAGGAGTGCGGTTACAAGATACCCGCGTCGACGCCGGGGCGCATGGCGGAGCAGATGGCAGAGGTCATCATTGCCATCGACCGCGACCGGAGCATTATCTTGAAGAAGGGACAGGCGGCGTCACAACGTATTGCGACATTGTACACGGAGGAACATTACGGGCAGACCGTGAACACGGTTTATGAAACGGTGGCTGGTAAAAGGCGCGGATAGATTTTGACCGCCAGTTTTGGCAGTGTCTTAATTTGTGTGCTGGCAGGGGAACGTTGGCGGAACATTCAACGCTCAACATTTAACGCCCAACTTCCAAGGCAGGGAAAATGTACGGACATCGATGTTGAATGTTTCTAATTTGAAAATTAAAACACCACTTTGGTTTTGAGCTGGTTGACGGGTGGGCGGGCATTGTGTTCAACTTATCGCGACGGCGTAAGAATTAAGGAAACCGTTTTGAATCTGTCTGAATACATCCTGCTGGCGGCCAGTTCGCTATTTGTGATCGTGGATCCGCTGGCGACGGCACCGGCATTTCTGGCGATGACGCCGAACGACACGCCGGAACAACGCTTGCGCACGGCGCGGATCGCCTGTTTCACGATGGCGGTGGTATTGCTGGCGTTCTCGGTGGCGGGGACGGTCATCTTCAAAGTGTTTGGCATCACGATGCCGGCATTTCAGATCGCGGCGAGCATTGTGCTGCTGTTGATCGCGCTGGACATGTTGCGGGTGCAACGTTCACGGGTGCAGGAAACGCGCGAAGAAACCCGGGCGGGCACGGAAAAAACCGACATCGCGATCACGCCGCTGGCCATTCCGATGCTCGCGGGACCGGGAGCCATTTCCACGACCATCCTGCTGCAGAACGAGGCGAAAACGATTCCACAGCACATCGCGCTTTATGGATGCATTGTGCTGGTGGCATTGGCGAGTTACCTCATCTTCCGCGTGGCGGTGCGCAGCGTGCGCTGGTTGAACCCGATCGCGATGAGCATCGCCATCCGCATCATGGGATTGTTGCTGGCGGCGGTGGCAGTGCAGTTCATGTTGAACGCGATCCGGGAGTTTCACGCGACGTTGAATGTGCCCATACCGACGTAATGGTTTTGGGCATGCATTAACGGCCGCACCAGCCAATAATTTCGGTTCGTGAAAGGAATAGGCCAGCTTTCACCGTAAATTTTCATGTCACAACTGCAGGCGTGGCGTGCGCGGAGCGACGCGCCCTGCCAACGCAGGGTTTGACATGCATTCGTCTTGAATTTGGTCCATGGCGCGGGATACTCGCGGCATGAACCGCCGCAAATTTCTTCAACTTGGCGCCATTGGTGCGGGCGCGACTTTCGCCGGGGTCACACCGCTTCGCAGTGAGCCGGTCACGAATTCTCCTGCCGGCAAATCTCCAGTCACAGTGGCGATACCCATCAGCGTGGCGCCGTTGATACAGCGCGATCTGGATGCAATGTTTGAGGACATGCGGGCGCGGGCGGGGGTGAACACGCTGTTCATCTTCAGCTACTCGCATGAGGCGCATCGCGCGGGGGTGGACGCGGAGAATTTTCACGGCGGTAATTACGCACGGCCACATATGCAGTATTACAAAGACACGCCGTTGACGTTGGCGGACCTGCAGGCGCCAGAATTTGGTAACGTGGATGTTTTGGAACGCGTAGTTCCGGTCGCCAAAAAGCATGGCATCCGCGTGTTTCCATTTCTATTGGAGGATAATTCGCTGCCGGCGGCGGTGAAGGCAAACTGGGAGACGCTTTACGAGGTGGATCATCACGGGCGGCGGACGAACGGGCACCCAGGCGGTCCTTGCTTCAACAATCCGGGTTATCAAAACTTTACGCTGGGATTGGTGGAGGATTATACCCGATCGTATGAGATTGGCGGCCTGATGTGGGGATCAGAGCGGCAGAGCGGTTTGCTCAATACGCTGGGACTTTCGCAGAGCGGTGGTGTGGATCCGGGGCGGACGACCTGTTTCTGCGAGTTCTGCCTGAAGAAAGGCAAGGAGCGCGGGATCGATGTGGAACGGGCGCGACAGGGATTTGGCGAGGTGGAGACTTTTGTGCGGAACAATCGGGCGGGACAGCGGCCGCGTGACGGATATTTTGCGGACTTCTGGCGGTTGTTGTTGAAAAATCCGGAAGTGCTGGCGTGGGAAAATTTGTGGGTGACGAGCCGGCATGAATTGCAGGCATCGATCTATCGCAAGGTGAAGGGCGTCAATCCGTCGCTACAGGTGGGCTGGCATGTCTGGCAGAATGTTTCGTTCAGCCCGCTTCAGCGCGCGGAGGAGAATCTGGAAGATCTGGCGGGTTGTTCGGATTTCATCCGGCCTGCGGTATACAACAATGTGGCGGGCGGGCGGTTCGTCAGTTATGTCAAAGGTGCGCGCGAATCGGTGTACGGCGATCTGCCGCCAGAGGCGGCGTTGCAGACGTTGTATCGGCAGTTGAACTATGACGAGGCGCCGTTGGACACGCTGGCGGCAACGGGTTTCTCGGCGGCTTATGTGGAGCGCGAGACGCGGCGTTCGGTAGAGGCCGTGGCGGGACATCCGGTGCAAATCTGGCCGGGCGTAGATATAGACGTGCCAGTGAGTGCGAAGGAATCGCATTGCACACCGGAAGGGGTGGCACAGGCGGTGAAGGCGGCGTTCAAGGGAGGAGCGAAGGGGATTATTTTATCGCGCAATTATATCGAGATGAAGCCGGAGAACCTGTCCGGTGCCGGGGAGGCGTTGCGGGAATTGGGCGCGATTTGAGGCGGTCAGAAATTCGACAATGGACAGTGCGGCAAATTCTTGGACGCAAACGGGGTGTTTTGTCGGGCGAGGTCTTACAAAAAATCGCATGGCACGTTTGCTGCGATAGCTTCAGGTGACGACGAGCGGCAGGAGTGTTTGGGGCACGCGATACCTTCCGCGAATCATCTTTTGTCGTATGAAAAAGAATTCGCAACTGACACGGATTGTCCTGTATCAAAACCTCGGTTTTCTCGGGATAATGACATTATGTTATCTGGATGAAGTACTGAAGCTGCCGACGCTGCTGTTTTCGGATCATCCGTTTGCCTTTCTATTCCGGCGCACCACGCTGGAGGTGTTGCTGGTGTTGATGATCTGGTTTCTGGTGAGCACCTCGACACGCCGGATCTTGGAACGCATCCGTTACTTGGAAAAATTCATGCGGGTCTGTGCGTGGTGCCGGAAAATCAATTTTCAAGGGCAATGGATGCCGTTGGAGCAATTCATGCAGCAGGGTTTTGACACGCCGACGACGCATGGCATTTGCACGGTTTGCCTGGAGAAGCAGCAGGAGGCGGTGCAAAAGGCGAGGGCGGCGCGGAAAGCAGGGGAAGCGACGACGGAGGCGGCGTGAGGGCGAGGATAGAAAAAATTTTTGACGCGAATGGCGCGAATTATCACGAATTTAAAGGATGAAAGGGAACAGAGCTTTCACTTCTTTGCGGTAAACGGGATAGGTGCCGGGGAAATGGCGCAGGAGCAATGTTTCCTCCTGCTTAAGTTTGATCCAGAACCCCAGGAACACCAGCAGCAGTCCCAGCCAGCCGCGTAACTGCCCGATGTCCAAGGCCGAGCCGAGGCACATCAGGAGCAAGCCGGTGTAAATGGGATGCCGCACGAAACGGTACGGCCCGGTCCGCATGAGTTCGTGCCCTTCCTTGAAAGTGACATCGCTGCTCCAATTGCCAGCAAGGGTGCGGCGGGCCCAGATGGTCACGAGCAGGCCGCATACACAAATCGCGGCGCCGGTGAACTGGGTAAGATTGGTGCATGGGGTCAGTGGTGAATTCAGCGGCGCCGGAAATTTCCGATAAGCAAGCAACCAGCAACCCAGGCCCACTGGCAGCCGATGGCGCAAGGCGGATTCCAGGCTTTGCTTTTCGACAGATGTCTTGACCTTCTGCGCGCTGAGATACCAGTAGACGATGAAAGTGAGCCAGCAAATGATAATGATATGGTCCGAAGCCGTAGGCATGATGTGCGTGATTCAAGGCATAACGTATAGCGGCGAAAATTCAAGCTTGGGGATGGCGGGTACGGGATTTCTCATACAGGGGGCACGGAGGGCACATAGGTTTTTGGGAAGGGGTGTGTTGGTGCATGACTTGGTGAGGCAGAATGTGTTGGTTGGCATGGTTGCATCAAAAAATTGATCAGTGTTCGACGGAGTTTCTCCCCATGAATTTGAGTTTTGATTTGAAACTTGACCGGGTGGGTGGGGAAGGGGCATTGTGCGCGCCGCCATGGAGGTGTTGTCTTCCGGTTGTCACAAGTGACAAATCGTCGCTTGATTTCAACGTTTTTGGCTGTTTGTTGCAAGTTATGTCTCAATCTCATAACCGTTATCTGATTATCGTCATCTTGGGGGCGTTGTCGACGATCAGCCCGTTTGCCATCGACATGTATCTGCCGGCGTTTTCGGAGATGGCGGCGGCTTTGCATACGTCTGACACGCAAATCGCTTTTTCGCTTTCCAGTTATTTTGCCGGGCTGGCGGCAGGGCAGCTTTTATACGGGCCGTTGCTGGACCGGTTCGGCCGCAAACTGCCGTTGTATGCGGGGCTGACGTTGTTCATCGCGGCGTCGGTGGCGTGCCTGTGTTCGCGCAGCGTGGAGTGGCTGGTGGCCATGCGCTTCATGCAGGCGCTGGGCGGCTGCGCGGCGCAGGTCGCGGCGATGGCGATGGTGCGGGATTTTTTCCCGGCGCGGGAAACGGCCAAGATCATCTCGCTGCTGATCCTGGTGCTGAGCGTATCTCCTTTGCTGGCGCCGAGCGCCGGAACGTATGTCGCCGGGCAGTGGGGCTGGCAATGGGTGTTCATCGTACTGGCCGCCTTCGCGGCATTGATGCTGGCGGTTTCCGCGTGGGTGCTGCCGGAGGGGCATGAGCCGGACCGGAGCGTTTCCATGCGGCCGATGCCCATCTTACGTAATTATTTCCAAGTTTTGAAGGAGCCACAGTTCATCACGTATGCATTATCTGGCGCCTTTGCGTTTTCCGGATTGCTGGCCTATGTGGCGAATTCTCCGATCATTTTCATGAGCGGATTTCATCTGAGCAAAAATCAATTTAGCGCCGTGTTCGCCGGTTTGGCCGTGGGTTTTATCGGCAGCAACCAAGTCAATGTGCTGTTGCTCCGAAAATTCACGAGCGAACAGGTTTATCGCGGGGCGATGCTGGTGGAGTGTCCGGCGGTTTTGCTGCTGTTGTTGGGGACCTTGAACGGCTGGCTTGGCTTGGCGGGGACACTGGTGCTGCTCTTTATCTGCCTTTCCGCGCTGGGATTGGCGTATCCGAACGCCGCGGCGCTGGCGCTGGTGCCGTTCGACCATAACATCGGCAGCGCGGCGGCGATGCTGGGTTTTTTGCAGATCGGCGTCTCGAGTCTGGCATCGGCGAGCACGGGTGTGGGGCATCTGCCCGGCACAACGGCGGTGGCCTGGATGATGGTGGCGACTTCGTGGATCGGGATGGTGATCTTGATCGTGGGCAAACGGCGGATCCCGGCGATGAAATTTGTGGAAGAGAAGGATTGTCATCAGTTGCCGCATTGAGACAGTGCGGCCAGCATAGAAATGAAATTTTACCGCAAAGAGCGCAAAGGGCGCATACAAGCTGGATTGATGGATTTTTAGATGAGTGGATGGCGGCGAAAGAGCGGGCGGATTTTTAGCGGTGGTCAGGTTGCTTTATTTGCGACCAAGAGCGGCGCTGAAGCGGCCGCACTCTAAACCCTTCGCGAGCGTTGGATGGTTGTAACGGATAGCCGCGCTCCGGGTGAAAGCTTGCTTGAATCAACGCCAAGTCAGGCCGTTGCCTAATGACTGCGAGGTTTGATTGAGGCGCTGGATGTATTCGCTCACGCGATCGGCGGGAACGTAATCGGCCAGCGACTGATATTCATACTCAGTCACAACTTTGCTGCCGGAACACCGGTAGGTTTTTCGGAAGGTGAAGGCGGGGTCATCCACAATTTTCTCGGTCGATTCGACTGGCCAGGCCTCGGGCAAAGTCACTTCGGTGCGCAAGATCTGGTGGCGCGGAAAGCTCAGGCCCAAGGGGAGTTTGCGATCGATATCAACAGGTTTTTTTAAAAAGGCCGCAATGGTGGACGGGTAAAAGTCGCAACGATATTTTTTCACCTTGTCCGCCTGGGTCCACGCATTATCAATCGAATAATATTCGGTGGTTTGAACGAGGTTTTGTTGTTCGTCGTCTTCCAAGGCAATGGGTGAGGACATCTTTATTCCCGGGTACAGATCGGAATAGAAGTGGGT
>DASZCA010000178.1:0-6720 GCA_035943555.1 Verrucomicrobiia bacterium | reverse complement strand
AACAGAAGCTGGCATTGCTAAATCAGCTGCGGGAGGGCAAACGCGAGGGCATGGTGTTCAAACACCTCCATGCTCCCAGCACGCCCGGCCGGCCCAGCTCAGGTGGTTCGCAGCTCAAATACAAGTTCTACGCCAGCCTGTCGGCCGTGGTCGCCAAGGTGAACCCGCAGCGCAGTGTCGGACTGCAGCTATTGGGTGAAACTGGCTGGGTGTCCTGTGGCAATGTCACCATCCCGGCCAATCATAAAATCCCGTCGGTGGGTCAGGTCGTCGAGATACGCTACTTGTATGCGTTCCCTGAAAGCGGCGTCTTGTACCAACCGGTCTATCTCGGTCCGCGGGATGACGTCGATGAATGTCTGACGTCACAGCTTAAGTACAAACCGGCGGAATAAACCGGCCGCCAGCCATTCGCTTGGCTGGCGGCTTTCAACCAAGGATCATCATGCAAAATCCGGATCGGATCGGCCAGGGCGTCCTCGTTCTGGTCGTCCTCGTCCTGCTCTACTATGTCTGGCCTTACATCGAAGGCGGGCTCGCGCTCGTCGGGGCCGTCCAACTCTATCACGTCTGGCGTAAACGCCTCTAACCCTTCAACCCCAGGAAATATCATGTCCCACAATCTGCTCATACAAAACGGCCAAGCTTCGATGTTTTACATCGACGACGTTCCCTGGCACGGACTCGGAACCCGGCTCAACAAACCAACCACCGCCTCGGAAGCCATTCAGGCGGCCCACCTCGACTGGAAGGTGGTCAAACTGCCCCTGTTCGCCGGTTCCAAACGCATCGCGGTGCCAGACCGGTTCGCCATGATCCGCCGAACGGGTGATCTCATCCAAAAGACTGACCCGGTACTCGGCGTGGTCAGCAACGAATACACCCCGTTGCAAAACTGGCAGGCGTTCCAGTTCTTTGACCCCATCGTCGGTCAGGACGCCGCCATCTATCACACCGCCGGCGCCTTGGGTAACGGAGAACGGGTTTGGATCCTCGCCAAGCTGCCCGGACACATGCGCGTTGCCGGGGATGACATCACGGAGAAGTTCCTGTTGTTGTCGAATTCACACGACGGCAAATCCAGCGTAACCGTTAAATTCACGCCAGTCCGTGTCGTGTGCCAGAATACGTTAACGCTGGCCTTGAATGATGGCTCGGCTTGGAGGATATCGCATCACGCCGACATCCACGCAAAGCTCAAGGAAGCGAATCAAATGCTGGGCCTCATCAATGACAGGTTCGGCGAGATGGGAGAAACGTTCCAGGCCATGTCACGAGTGAAGTTGAACACTGACCGGCTCGCTGAATATCTGGCCGCTGTGTACCCGGATAGCACCGAACCCGATAAACAGCTGCTTGTTCAGAGGAATCGTGGTTGGAGCGAATACTTCTTCGACCAAGGCAAAGGTAATCGAATGACTGGGGTCTCTGGCTCATTGTGGGCTGGATTCAACGGCGTCACGGAATGGATCGACCACCGCAAAACCCGCCAGAACTCAAATCAGCGCCTCAACTCAGCTTGGTTTGGTGAATCAGCTCGAATCAAGTCCAGGGCTTACACCGTCGCCTTGGATAAGCTGGCACTGTGGAATTGATGGTAGTGTTCCGCTCTCCCTCCCATCCATTTCCTCGCTCCTCGGAGCTTGGATTTGGATGGTGGGATATGTGGACAGAAGCCAGCCTTTGTCGTTTAGCTATCAGGTGTTTGAGACGGTGGTTCGATTCCCTTCACCCGCTCCAATCTTCAAGATTAGCAGTAAAATAAGGGTAAATCAGGGTTTTACGAATTCAAAAAAGCAAAAGTGAGAATAAAAGTGAGAATGAAAGTGGCTGTTTCATCTACTTATAAGCCCATAAACCAGTGATTTTACACGGTATTCTCATAGTGCCAATTTTTCGCTGGTGAGAATGTGGCTGCCGTTTGTTATCTACGCGAAATAAAGCCGCGTCCCATGCACCGACAGCAATCTTTGTTACCACCATGGCAGCTGCATTCAGCATAATCGATCACTGGTTCAGGCAGTCGCACAGCGGGCAATGGGCCTGACCCAAAACGAAGCCCGTTGTGTTGCATGATCACGCTTGCGCCTCCGATTGCCGTCGCCAACCGCCCAAGCTCTCTTTAGATTCTTGCAATGATGTCCACTCGACTAACGGCTCACCGGTAAATTCTGGTACGGGTCCCACATCGGCTTCCGCCTTGAGAACGGCATGATGGCATTGGGCGTCTGAAAGCTTTTGCTTAAGGACTTGAATCACCGGTTCAACCAACGCGCCACCGCCCGTCAGATAAGTTTTCCTTGGCTTCTCGCGCTGCACCAGTTCTTCCATTTTTGACCAAATCTGTCCAGCGAATGCAGCCGCGAGAGTTTTCACCGACTGTTGGTCTTCTTCGTCGCCAATATCGCCAGCGAACCCCGCAAGCAAAAGGGGGACTTTCTCACCGGCAGAGAGTCTTTTTTTTGCTTTTCCGCATCGTCGAAAGAGTTCGTTGACCAGTCAAAACCATGTCGAACCTCCAATTTGCCGAACACACAGCGATCGAGCTGATTTATTACCCCCAAAGCATGACTGCTCTCTTCGATATGCTGTAACCCGTCGTCCTCTGCGCGCGTATCAAACGTCAGAAGCGCAAAATCGGTCGTGAATGCGCCGATGTCCACGATTAGAATTTTTAGAATCGGGCTCGCATTGAAATGAATCATGTTCAAGGCGGCTTGAATATATTCATTCTGTCCGAACATCCGACGATACTGAGGCAATGCCTCATCGTGGCCTTGGACGATGCCAACAACATTTTTCCCTGACGTATATATACCGATGGTGTTCGCGTGAGGATCGGTAGCCATCAATATTTTGATGCTCTTCCAGCCGCTCAATTCCATGCACTTCGCCAGCATTTGAGCTTTTTTCTCCTTTCCTTCAAATGCAGGGATTGCCACACGCGTTTCGCACTGCTCTGGATTGATGCCGGAGCTAGCCAGCCGTTCACGCAGCCACCCGAAGAAATGCACGGCGATGATTGTCGCCTCGACAGAATGCTCGTCGTTGCCTTCCCGAAAGAAATTAGATTTCCAGTTGATATAACGATTCATCCCTGGCGTCGTCGGCAGCAAAGCGGCGTCGCGTCCAAACACCAAGGTTTGTCTGCCCTGCCGGTATGGATCGCAAGCGACGGAATGAGGGAGCTGCCGTCCAAAATGAGGATTTTGGCTGCGGCATCTGATTGGAGTTTGTCTCCGTGAGGCAATTTTCGGCCGGTAAGAGACTTTCGTATATGAAGCGCCAAGATCGACGCTCAGCGTCGCGGCATATTCATTCATGGCTTCACACCTTTCACTTTGGCTCTCATTGCAATGTCATTTCCCAACTTCCAGCCCGATTCAGTAATGATAGCTGAATCCCCACGCAGCAGACCGCCAGCGATGTCCTCATGCTGAAACGGATTGAACACAACGCTTTCACCCACAGTGCCGAACGGCGTCATGCCGAGATTTTTGGCGGTGAATGTGAGGATCTCGAACGTCCCGAAACCCTCTCCCGCCTTCCGAAACGCCGCCGCGATGTTCAGAGCACCTTCGATAGTCAATTGAGGCCTCCCTGAAGGCAGATCCTGATTCTCGGGAATTCGGATTGCCGACCAGACTTTGCCCATAGTACCCGACGAAGCCATTGCGGTTTTAAGCTTTCGGTTTGCACGTTCGATTTGAGAAAGGACGGCATCAGCCTGTGAACTGTTCTCGTTTTGAAGCGCGACTCCGCCGACGAACCTTGTGAGGGCCGCACTCAACCATTCTCGCTCTGACCCAACAGCATCAAACGTCAGTCGGACTATTTCATCGATTAGAATCGGAATGCCGTGGATGGTCTCGCGTCCCGCAGCCAACCTCGCCAGCTGCTCCAACGCTTGGTTGATGAGATCCTTTTGGATGATTACGTTTGTCAGCTGCTTCGCGAAATCCGCCGAATCGACGGCGCGCAGCAGCGCTTCAAGCCGCACCCCCTTGCCATCATCATGAAGTACATCCGAAAGCACGCGATGCCAGTTTGGCAGTCTGACGCTGCTTTTCGGCAATACACCCCCGCATATTTTGGCTGAATTTGGTTTTCCTGCCCGGGTCGCAAAACTTTTTACCTTTGTTTGGTATGGTAGGGTTACACCCCATGGCAAGATCCGACTTTCCTGATAATCTTGCATCTAGAAATCTAGATGGTCAGCGCCGATACGGGGAGACACCCTAGATCACCAACGAGGCTCTTCAAGAGCCGTCTGTTGACGTGATAACAGTTGTCCTAGGGCGACAGACCGCATTTTCGAGACACGACAGGACGCTAAAAGACCTCAAAGGCTTCACGGAAGTTTTAAAGGCGGCCTCAGGGAAATTCATTATGACTTCCAGTCCGGTCAGGCATATTTTGGTGGTAGATGACGAGCAATTTCTCCGCAAACTTTTCTTCGATTTGTTGTCTGATGCCGGCCATCAGGTGGACACCGCCGAAGACGGCGCAGTGGCCTGGGGGAAAATACAGGCCACGCGCTACGATCTGCTGGTCACCGACAACAAAATGCCCAATGTGACCGGGGTTGAACTGGTGCAGAAGATACGTGCCGCACAAATGACGCTGCCCATCATCATGGTCACGGCCACGCCACCGGAAAACATCGAAGAACTGCAACTGGCGGCGGTGTTAGAAAAGCCGTTTGGGATCAAGCAACTGGTGCGGATGGCGGAGGACGCGTTGCACCAGCAAGCACAAATCCGCAATGCCCCCAAACTGAAAAAAATCGCCCGCCAATTGATGTTGGCCGAGGCGGCCACCGGCAAACCTGCCGAAAAGGATGTCCCGGCCGTATTCCAGGTCTGCGACAAGTTGCGCACCCCGCTCATCCAACTGATGGGAAGCGCCGGCTTTCATTCGCTCCTGACGCGGTCACTGGCCTTGGTCAAGGAAGATGTCCAATGGCTTGACGGAGTGCAGGTCAACGCCGAAGGCACATTGACAGGGATCAAGACGCTGGAGCCGCGCACCGCCGCCGCCGGCGAGGCGATGCTCGTATCGCAATTGCTGGGCCTGTTGCTGACGTTGATCGGACCGTCGGTCACCCTGCAGTTATTGCGCGATACCTGGCCCGCCCTCGCAGACCTCAACCTTTGAAAAGAAACCGATGAAACCTCCTGTGAAAAAAAATAAAAAAACGGCGGCGGCGGCGCAAAAGGTGAACATCCGCCAGTTGCCGACCGGCGTGCGCGGGCTGGATGAAATTTTGGGCGGCGGCCTGCCGGAATATTCCTTCAACGTCATCGCCGGGGCGCCCGGCAGCGGCAAGACCACGCTGGCGCATCAAATCATCTTTGCCAACGCCACGGTAAAAAAACCGGCGCTCTATTTCACCGTGCTGGGCGAACCGGCGTTAAAAATGTTGCGTTACCAGCAGCAATATTCGTTCTTCGACCCGGCCCAGCTGGGCGGCGCCGTGCGGTTCATCAATCTGACCTCGGTTGTTTTGAAGAATGATCTGGCCATCGTGCTGGCAGACATCATCCGGGACGTACAGGCGGTTAACCCCGGGATCGTGGTGGTGGATTCTTTCCGCAACGTGACGCGCCCGTCGCGGAGCGGACAAAATGAAACCGATCTGCAAAGCTTCATACAGCAACTCGCCCTGTTCCTGACAAGCTGGCAGGCCACCACTTTCATCATCGGCGAATACTCCGAGGCGGAAGCGCGCGACAACCCGGTGTTCACCGTGGCGGACGGGTTGTTGTGGTTAACCCAAAATACGGAACGCAATTCCGTGGTGCGAAAATTACAGGTCGTCAAATTGCGCGGGCAGGCATCGGTGCCGGGCCTGCATACCATCCGCATCACCACCGACGGGCTACAAGCCTTCTCGCGCACATTGGGAATGGCCGGAAGGAAAGAGAGGCCGTCCGCACGAAGGCTGCTTTCCATCGGCATCCCCGAACTGGACAAGATGATGGGCGGCGGCATCCCCGAGGGCGACAGCGTACTGGTCGCCGGCCCTTCCGGCACGGGCAAATCCGCCCTGGCGACCCAGTTTCTCGCGGAGGGATTGCGCCGCGGCGAAGCGGGCATAGCGGCCATCTTTGAAGAACGTCCTGCGGGTTATGTCGCACGGGCCGCGACGTTCGGCCTGGACCTGGAGACGCCGCAAAAAAACGGCAAGCTGGAAATGCTTTACCTGCGCCCGCTGGACCTTTCGGTGGACGAAACGATGCAGGCCATCCTGGATGCCGTAAAACGGACAAACGCGAAGCGACTGGTGATCGATTCATTGGTCGGGTTTGAGATGGCGCTGGCCCCCGGTTTTCGCACGGACTTCCGTGAATCCCTCTACCGGATGATCGCCGCACTGACGGGGGCGGGGGTGACGATCTTCACCACTGTCGAGGTGGAGGACACTTTTGACGCGATGTCATTCAGTCACTACACGATTTCATTTTTAACAGATGACATCATCCGGCTGCGTTACGTGGAGATCGAGGGGCAATTGCGCAAAATCATCGTCGTGATCAAGATGCGCGGCGGCAATCACAGCAAGGACATCCGCGAATATGTCATTACCGACAAGGGCGTGGTCGTTATTCATCCGCGGCGCACCGACTACGCCGAGATGAGCACGGGAATACCGCACCGGACCGGTCCGCGCAGGGCGCAGGAGAACGAGGCCGCGCCGGAGCCGAAGGCGAGCGTGTA
>DASZCA010000177.1:0-4227 GCA_035943555.1 Verrucomicrobiia bacterium | reverse complement strand
GGCCCTGCGCCAACACCGAGAAACGCCCAAGTTCCTTGATCTCGCCGATGGCCACCGGCGCATCAGCCGTCACCTTATCCACCGACAAGGTAAAAGGGCTGGCCGGCGCATCCACCACCAACGTTTCCCAAACGCCCGTATTTTTTGGATGCAATTCAACCGGTCGATGGTCCGCCCCGATCAGCCAGAGGATTGCCGTTGGCGAACCGCAATACACCTGCACCGACAATTTTGGCAGGCTCGCCTGCATGGGGCGGCTCACAAATTTCCCGGCGGATAACGCCCCATTGGTCGAAAAATTGCCCCACGCGTTGACGAAAGGCTGTGCCGGCCGGTTCGGCGGACAACCCCCGGCATAAAACCCGGCGGACAACGCCGCATCCGGCTCCAGCATCAACGCCGTCCGCGCATCGGCGGGCATGATGGCACGAATTCTCGGCTGCCCCAGCAGGTCGGTCAGCCAGCCGGAACTCCAGTACGGTATCGCGAATTGCAATTCGTTTTTTAACCAGCCCGGATCGCCCGTGGCGGCAAACGCCCGGACATTTTCGGTTTGCACCACTCCCCACGTGCGGCTCCACGTCAGATATTTTTCCGCGACGCCATACGAACTCCGGCACAGCCCGCCCCATATCAACAGCACCCACAGCACCGCGTTCACCAACGCGATTTTTTTGGGCAGTTTGAAAAAACTAAAATCCATCGCGAGCACGAACAACGCCCCTGCACCCGCCATCGGCAACGTGCACAAAGGATCAAGATACCGGCTGCTGTCCGCCAGCACCGCCCGGCCATAGGCCAGCGTTGCCGCCTGCAAAATGCCCCACAGCCCGAACGTCAGCACAAATTCCGCCGCGCGCGCATTGTGATAACCGGGCTGAAAATATTTCACCACCAGCACCAGCAGCGGCAAAAGAATGATCAAAGCCATCGCCGGCTGATGCGTGAAGGGAAAAGCCATGCCATCCAGCAACGCCATCACAAAATCGGAAAACGACTGCGCCTGCAATGCCTGGTGTTGCGCCACATTGACTTTCAAGGCCAGCCCCAGCGCCACCACCACGCCACCGACCAAGAGGGTGAACATTTGCCCGCGCGTCAAACGATGCTCCTTGAGCAGCCGCAATATCACCAACCCCACCAGCGCCGCTGCCGCCAGAAAACCCGAAGCCATCGTGAAGATCGCCAGCACCGCCGCCACGAGTCCGCCAAGCCATAGGCCGCCGCCCGGCCTTCCAAATCCCAAACCGGCGATGGCCGCGAGCGAAAAAAGGTCCACGAAATAGATCTGCGATTGAAAACCGTGCGTCGTGTTTTCTGCGGCGAAGGGCAGCGCAAAAAACGGCAGCAACGCGCAGCAGATCAGCCCCGCATATTTCCGGCCGGTGAGCACCCAGATCGTCGTCGCCAACAGGCAGCCATAACCGATGTGCAGCATGGCGCTCACGATCATCTGGAAAAACGGATCCCATTGTCCGTTGAGCTTCAACTCCGCCAGATCCAGCAAGCGTGTGAACAGGATGCGGTGCTCGTTGTGCGGAATGAAAAAATCGCGCCACGTCAGCGTGCCATCCAGCCACGGTTTGAATAGCAGGCGCGCCTCGTCCCATTGATCCCAGTAAGGAATATTCGTCCCCCAGATTTGTATGGTCCACAGCTTGGCCCCCGACACGACGAGAAAAAACACCCCCAGCCACGCGGCCAGGTTTCGCTTCGGTTGGGTGCCTTGCACGCGGTTCACTTACTCATTTTCGCCCGGAACTGCAAGCGCCGCCACGGTGGGCGTCAATGGTTCCAACGGCATCGGCTCATCATGCAGGAGAAACGTGTCGCAGACCTTCCAAAACTCCGCCGTCGACTCCACCCGCCGGATGTCGTGCAAGAACTGTTGCCCGATCCCCTCGCCGATAAAATTCGTGAATTTCTTCATCCGCTGCACCTGCGCCGATTCCTTGATGCCCGGCGTGATCTCGTTGTCCCACAATTCATGGATGTACGCCAGCAACTCGCGCCCCGTCGGCAGCGTCACCGTCTCCCCGCACAGTTCCGCGCGGATCTGGTCGAACAGCCACGGATTGCGGATCGCCCCGCGCCCGATCATCAGCCCGCGCACACCGGTCTCCGCCAGCAACGCCTTCGCCTGCCCCGCGCTGAAAACATTTCCGTTCGCCAGCACCGGACATTTCAATTCCCGCGCCGCCTGCGCGATCAGATCATAACGCACGCCCGGCCGGTACATCTGCAACACCGTCCGCGCATGCACGGTCAGCAGGTCGATCCCATGCTTCGCAAAGATCGGCAGCAACGTGTCAAACTCCGCCGGCGATTCAAACCCGATGCGCGTCTTCACCGTGAACGGAACCGTCACCGCTTGCCGCAACGCCCCGATGATCGCATCGATCCGCGCCGGCTCGCGCAACAACCCGCCGCCCGCACATTTGCGGTAAACAATCGGCGCCGGACACCCCAAGTTCAGATCAATGGCCGCCACCGGATACTGTTGCAGCAACTTCGCCGTCCGCACCAGCGCCGGAATGTCATTGCCGATCATCTGCGCCACCACCGGCCGCCCCGTCGGATTCTTGGTGATGGAATCCAAAATCCACTTTTCCGGCCGCGAATCCCCATGCACCCGGAAATACTCGGTCCAATAGATTTCCGGCCCGCCGTACCGCGCGATCACGCGCATGAATTCCAGCGTCGTCACATCCTGCATCGGCGCCAGCGCCATCAATGGCGCATCGCTTCGGAGCAGGGCGGAAAATGTTTCGTGCGGAGTCACGCGGGGAACAAGTTAAGCCAGTTGGACACCGGCTCAAAATTGAATTCTGTGAATTTTGTTAATTCTGTCTGCCAATGCGCCTGCTCGGAGCATCCATTGGAAACGCGAATAATTCTTGCGTTTGCCGCCAGTCTCCCCAATTTAAGCGCCACACATGAGCCAGAAAATTTTTATCGGCACGGATAGCGGCGCGACCACCACCAAATTGTGCGCCGTCTGGGAAGACGGCAAACCGGTTTCCAACAAGGTCCTGCAACGCTCCACCAGTTCCGAAAACGGTCGCGGCGCGGTCATCGCCTCGTGGATCGCCGGGGTCACCGATTTTCTGGCGCAGAATAATCTCCAATGGTCGCAGGTCGCCGGCGTGGGCCTGGCCATTCCCGGACCCTACGAACGTTATGGCGTTTTCAGCAAAACGCCCAATCTCCCCGCCAGTTTCTCCGGCTGGGATGTGTATTCTGATTACAGCGCGGCCCTCGCCGAACACGCCGGGCGCCGCCTCCCCTTGGTCGTCGGCAACGACGGCAACTACGGCGGTGTCGCCGAGGCGCAACTCGCCCGCGGCATCACCAAGGCCACCGTCATGATGCTCATGCCCGGCTCCGGCCTCGGCGCCGCCTTCATCGGCGCGGACGGCCTCTGCCTCGATGGCGATACCTTGGCCGGCATGGAAGCCGGTCACATGGCCGCCGCCGTCCATCTGCTCGGCCTCACCGGCAAACCGTTTTCCTGCGGTTGCGGACGCGATTGGGGCTGCGTTGAAGCCTACACCACCATTTCCGGCCTGCCCCAATTGCTCGCCGAGCGCATTAAACATCACCCCCATCACGAGCTCGCCACCTCCACCGCGCCCATCAAGGAAAAAGTGCTTTCCCTCCGTACCCGCGCGCAAAAGGGCGATGCCCTCGCGCTCGACATCTTTGATTTTCAAGCCCGCGTCATGGGCCTGCACGTCGCCAATCTGGTCATGGCCTTCGACCCCGGCATCGTCGTCATCGGCGGCGGCCTCATGGATCACGAAGCCACCACGGCCGAATTTCGCGAGCGCTACATGCGCATCATCCGCGATACGGCCATTCCTTATCTCTGGGCCCCGCAACGCGGCACCATCAAGATCGTCCCCGCCGCCTTGGGCGAACTCTCCCAGGCCATTGGTGCGGCCTTGGTCGCGATGTATCAAAGCCAGAGCCGGGGCTGATTTGGCTTTCTTCAGGGTTAAAAATTCGTGAACATTTCCGTCTGTTGTTTGTCTGAAATGACGAGTTGAAACCATGCGGTTCATCCTTAAAATCTGGTTTGCGCTGGTCCTTGCGGCATTGCTGCCCGGTCCGGTCTGGGCGGCATCTTTTACCGTCTCGCTGGACCGCGATTCCATGGCCCTCGATGAACAGGCCATCCTCTCGCTCAAATTCGATGGCGTCGCTCCGTCCAATCCCCCCGGCCTG
>DASZCA010000176.1:0-22633 GCA_035943555.1 Verrucomicrobiia bacterium | reverse complement strand
GCCGCCGGGATGCTCACGAAACCGGCCGCCGGCGTGATGGTGGCGAGACCGGCGACCATGCCGGACGCCGCGCCAAGCACGCTGGCCCGGCCTTTCAACAGCCATTCCACGAACATCCAGCTCATGGCCGCCGCCGCCGCGGAGAAGTGCGTCGCCGCAAAGGCGCTCGTCGCCAAGCCGCCCGCGCACAAGGCGCTGCCGCCATTGAAACCAAACCAGCCGACCCATAACAGGCCGGTGCCGATGAGCGAGAGGACGACGTTATGCGGCATCATCGGTTCGCGCGGATATCCCTGGCGTCCGCCGAGCAGCACGGCCAGCACGAGGGCGGACGCGCCGGAACTGATATGCACCACCGTTCCGCCCGCAAAATCCAGCACGGGAATTTTGCCGCCAAGCGCCCAGTTGAACAGACCGCCTTTGCCCCAAACCATGTGGCAGACCGGCAGATAGATGAGTGTCATCCACAGCACCATGAACAGGATGTAGCCGCTGAACTTCACACGTTCGGCGATCGCGCCGCTGATGAGCGCGGGGGTGATGATGGCGAACATCAATTGGAACAGCATGAACGTCTGGTGTGGAATGGTCGGTGCATAATCCGCGTTGGGTGCCGTGCCGACATCTTTGAGAAACAGATATGTCAGCGGATTGCCAAAGAAAGAATTTCCTTCCGCGAACGCCAGGCTGTAGCCGAACACCAGCCAGATGGTGGAGACGACACCCATCAGCACCAGGCTGTGCATCATGGTGGCGAGGACGTTTTTGTTCCGTACCAGACCGCCATAAAACAGGATTAACCCCGGCGCGGTCATCATCAGCACCAGCGCGGTGCTGACCAACACCCACGCATTATCGCCGCTGTTGACCGTCAGAACGGGAGCGGTGGCGTCCGCCGCCGGGGCGGTGCCGGTGAGCCCCAAAAGTGACAAAACAAGGCATGAATAGAAAAAAATGCGTTTGTTAGTTCTATGAATCTGGTTCATGGGCGCGAAGTTCAACAAATCCGCGCCGGAGTGTCAACGGCGGCCTTGTTGAAAACTTGTTCGATTTTATGCCCGCAGACGTTTAATTTGCCCGTCACATGTCTGCCGAAGCACAACTCACACCCATGATGGCGCAGTACCGCCGCATCAAAGGCGAACTGCCGAAGGATGCCCTGCTGCTCTTCCGCCTCGGGGATTTCTACGAGATGTTCTTCGAAGACGCGCAGGCTGGCGCACAACTTCTCAACCTCTCGCTGACCGCCCGGAACGGCATTCCCATGTGCGGCCTGCCGCATCACGCGGCGAACGGCTATATCAGCCGCATCCTGAAAAGCGGGCGCAAGGTCGCCATCTGCGACCAGACCGAGGAAGCCAAGCCCGGCAAACTCGTGAACCGCGAGGTCACGCAGATCCTCTCACCCGGCACGCATTTCGATGAACGGATGCTCGTCGCGGAGCGGAACAATTTTTTGGCGGCTGTGAATCCTTCCGGCAAAACCTTCGGCCTAGCGCTCGTAGATCTGACCACCGGCGATTTCCTGACCACGGAACTGGAAAATGACGCCGCGCTGCTCGCCGAACTAGAACGGCTTCGCCCCGCCGAAATCATTTTTCCCACGGAAGCCGTTTCGCTGCGCGATTCCCTGCGCGGCGCGTTTCAGATCTTGAGCGGGTATGATGATTGGACCTTTGCGCCCGAGACCGCCTTCTTCACGGTGCGCGAACATTTCAAGGTCGCCACGTTGGATGGTTTTGGCCTGAAGGACCGTTCGGCGGCCATCGGTGCGGCGGGCGCGGCGCTGCATTATCTCGCGCAAAGTTTGCGGCGCGATGTGAAGCATCTCACGCGCATCTCGTTTTACCGGCGCAGCGATTTTCTCACGCTGGATTACACAACCTTGCGCCATCTGGAAATCCTTGAGCCGCTTCACCACGATGCTCCGCGCAATTCCTCACTCTATGGTGCGTTGAACCGCACGGCCACGCCGATGGGCGCGCGCCTGTTGCGCCAATGGCTTTCACAACCGCTCGCGGCGGTCACGGCCATTAAACGGCGACAGGATGCGGTACGGACGTTCATCAACAATTCCTTTGGCCTCGACAGTTTTCGCCAGCAACTTGCGAATGTGCGTGATCTGGAACGCACCATCGGCCGCGTCAGCACGGGCTCGGGCAATGCGCGCGACTTGATGGCCTTGTGCAAGGCGCTGGAACAGATTCCCACGCTGAAGCAGACTTTGGAAACGATCGTCCGGGCGCCGTCACCCGCCGAATCATTGCTGAAAGAAGCTCCCGCCCCGGCCAATGCTCGCACCGGCCTGATCGAGGATTCGAATGCGCAACTGACCGCGCTGCCCGAGCTCGTGGACCTGATCTCGCGCGCCATCGTGGACGAGCCGCCGCTGGCCATCAAGGAAGGCGGAATGATCCGCGACGGTTTCGACGAGGGCTTGGATGAATTGCGCACCGCGCAGCGCAGCGGCAAGGATTGGATCGCCAAATTGCAGGCAGATGAGATTGAGCGTACGGGCATCACCTCGCTCAAGGTGCGGTTTAATTCGGTTTTTGGATATTACATCGAGATCACCAAATCGAATCTCGACAAAGTTCCGGCCCATTATCATCGCAAGCAGACCGTCGCCAACGGCGAGCGGTTTATCACGCCTGAGTTGAAAGACATGGAAGGCAAGATCCTCGGCGCGGAAGAACGCAGCGTGAAGGTGGAATACGAAATTTTCCAACGCATCCGCGAAGCTGTATTAAGCCATCTGCCGCAGATCCAGGAGACGGCGGCGGCGCTGGCGCAATTGGATGTCCTCGGCGGCTTTGCCGAAGTTGCGCGATTGTATAACTATACCTGCCCGCACGTTGCCGATGAAGGCGTGTTGTCGATGCGCGATGGACGGCATCCGGTTTTGGAGCAGCATCTGGTGGAAGAACGGTTTGTGCCGAATGATACAAAGCTTGCGAGCGGAGCGCCGAACTCCGATTCGGCGCGTTCCGATTCTGGCTTCAAACCTGCCGATTCGGAGTTCGGCGCCCCGGCCCAAATCGGCCTTATAACCGGCCCAAACATGGCCGGTAAATCGACGTACATCCGGCAGGTGGCGCTACTGGCGTTGCTCGCGCATACCGGCAGCTTTGTTCCGGCGGCGGAAGCACGCATTGATCTGGTGGACCGCATCTTTACCCGCATTGGCGCCAGCGACGATCTGGCACGCGGACAATCCACGTTCATGGTGGAGATGACCGAGACCGCCAATATTTTGAACAACGCCACGGCCCGCAGCCTCATTGTACTGGATGAGATCGGCCGCGGCACCAGCACGTTCGACGGCCTCTCCCTCGCGTGGAGCATCGTAGAATATTTACATAACCAGGTCGGCGCCAAGACGCTGTTCGCCACGCACTATCACGAACTCACCGAACTCGCCGCGCGCATGCCACGCCTGAAAAATTACAACGTCGCCGTCCGCGAATGGCATGACCAAATCGTGTTCCTGCGCAAAATCATCGAAGGCGGCACGGACAAGAGTTACGGCATCCAAGTCGCCCGCCTCGCGGGTGTGCCAAAGGCGGTTCTGGAACGCGCGAAGCAGATTTTGTCGAACCTTGAAGAATCGGAGCTTACGCCGGAGGGAAATGTACGTCAGCCGCGCCGGCAGCAGGATCGGGAGAAGTTAAAAGCGCTCACGCCGGCGCCGCAGATGGATTTGTTTGGGTGAGTTACGAAACCATATCAAGGTTCAGATAATAGCGCGTCGATTTGAGATTGCCGGTGCGTTTTAGCGCATTTAGTTGCACCAGTTCTTGTAAATCGCGCGTCGTGGTCGCTCGGGAAGTTTTGGCGATGTGGATATAGTTTTCCGCGCTCAAGCCGCCTTTGAACCCCTCCGGTTCCTCGCGGAACATCCGCAAGATCACTTTTTCCTGGCGAGAATTGAGCCGGTTTTTGAACCGGTCGAAAAACTGCGCCTTGGCGATGAGCGATTCAATCATCTTTTGCGTGAAGGTCTGTCCTTCCAAAATTGTTTCCGCAAAATAGGACAGCCAGCCGGTAATCTCGTTCTGTTGGTTGCTTTTTTCCAGCCATCCATAATACGTTTTCCGCCGGTTGTTTATGACTTGTGAGAGGGCGATCAACGTCGGTCGTTTGAGCGCTTGCGACAGGGCTTTTTCACTAATGGCGCGGCCAATCCGTCCATTGCCGTCTTCGAAGGGATGGATGGAGACGAAATAGAGATGGGCAATGCCGGCGCGCACAAGCGGTGGCAGCGGTTGTTTGCCATCCGGCGCGGTACGGTTGAACCAGGTGACGAATTGCTTCATTTCCTTCGCCAAACTCCTGGCCGGCGGGGCTTCAAAATGCACTTTGGGAGCGTGAATGGCCCCGGATACCACTTGCATCGCGTCGGCACCGGTACGGTAGGCGCCGATTTTTTTCAGGTCCCGCCTTCCCTTCATGAGCATGCGGTGCCAATCGAAAAGACTTTCGTTCGTAAGTGGTGCTGCGAAATGATGATAAAGGTCGGCCATCATCTCAGCGATACCCTGCTCGGCGGGTGACGTTTTGCGATCGTCGCTGGCCAGCCCAAAGTTCCGGCGAATGGAAGATTGCAGGCTCTCGCGATTCAAAATTTCGCCCTCGATCTCGGAAGTTTTTAACGCTTCGTTACTGATGAGCTGGACGGTCAGGGCATTGCGATCTTCGGTTCCAATGTGTTTGATCGCACCCAGTAAAACGCCGGCTTGATGCAAAAACTGCTGTTCTGAACTCTCAAGTTTAGCGGCATCATGGCTAAAATTGGGCCAGTCGTCTTGCTCCCAGTTCCATCGTTGCTTAGGCGGCATGAGTTATAAAATTTTATTTTATAACTCATAATTTGCCATTTTTTGAGTTATAAAGCCATTGTTTTATTGCTCAAAAAAAGGTGTTTTTTGAGGCATAAAAATTCAGCGGCAGGTTATGAGCAGGAAGGGTGGGCCGCAACCCCGGTTGGGGTTGCTGATTTTTTTGGGCGCGTTTTCCCAGGGTAGCTCGCGGCCTCGCAACCCTCGGTTTTGGCCGGAATCCCGTTGGGATTCGAGAATGGGGCCGATTTTTGAACACGGTGTTGCAAGCGGATAGAGTTTTTTAGCACGCGAATTGCATCAGGATGGAAAGACCTACAACCCTTGCAGGGTTGGTAAAATTATTGCCGCTCACCCAGGGTAGCTCGTGCCTCGCAACCCTAGGCTGAATGATTGAATCCCGTTGGGATTCGAAAAACGGCCGGCAAGACTCCGTCGCTTTTTTGCTGCGTAAGGTATTAAGTTTCGTTTTATAACTCAAAAAATGCCGTTTTTTGAGGCATATAATTTTGTAAAAAACAGATTCCTTGTTGTGTCTATTAGCTTTCTATCGAGGTGCCGCCACCAGTTTCTTGAAAGCCGCCCCCTCATCCTAGCCTTCTCCCCCGAGGGGGCGAAGGGACTCGCCGCAGTCAATTGCGAGCATATGGCAAGGGCATACCCGTTTTGATTTTTTCCAAATTTACGTACCGGTTCACGGTTTCAACCACTTCACGAACCAATCGATGGCGGCGCGTTCCGCTTCCGGTTTCACGGTATGTCCGCTTTTTTCTTCGATGATGAAGGTGAATTTATCTGCAGCGTTTTTTGCGGCGTAGGCTTTTTCACCGGCGGCGATGCATTCTTGGACGCCCGGTAACGGCGTGTGGACATCGGTATCTCCATTGATGATGAGCAGCGGGCGCGGGGCGAGGAGGCGCATCATCTGCGGACCGTCGAACTCCGTATCGATGCCGGGGACGACGCGGTCATAAAACTGTTTCACGAAAGCAGAATCGGGCTTCGCCACGCCGGATTCTTTGGCGACGGTGTCGAAGGAGCTTTGGAAGGTCTCGATGCGGCCTTGCCAATCGTTGTTCTTCAGTGCCCACGCAAAGCTTTGCATGCCGATGCAAGGGACAGCCACGGCGATCCGCGGGTCGGCGGCGGCGGTGAAATAGGTTTCGATGCCGCCTTTGGAGATGCCGATCATGCCGATGCGCACGGGGTCCACGTCATCGCGGGTCTGCAAATAGTCTATGAGGCGGGTGATGTCCCACGCAGTGTCGTAGTAGAGCGGATGTTCGCCGGAACCGTGCCACGCCTTGACGATGGCGGCGTTATACTCCTCCGTGCCTTTGCCGGTTTTGCGTTCGCCGTGATAGCGGCCATCAATGGCCACGGCGATGAAGCCGCGCTCGACCAGCTTGCGGCACAGCGGGGTCATGCCTTCCTTATTGCCACCCGTGCCATGCGCGACGATGACGACCGGACGACGACCTTGGGAATCAGGTGATTTAAACAGGATACCGGGCACGCGGGTTTGGGCATCTGACGCGTAGGTAAAATGGGCTTGGGCCAGGTCGTTGGTCGCGTGCCAGTCGCCAACTTCCGGTGCCAAGGGGACACGGGGGTGGTCAATGATACGATGGAGATCGGCGCGGGTATCCGCATGGGCGCAGCCGGTGACCAGCAAGGCCAAGGTTGCCGCGAGGAAAAGAAGGGGCTTCATGCGGTCTTTTTGGCGGAAGGCGGCGGGGATGACAAGGTTTATGTGCTGAAGATGGGTTTGAATGACAAAGTGACAAAGGCACAAAATGACTGTTTTTTTTACCCCGACTGTTAAGCTGGGTGAACTTCTATGAGCACGAGCATCGAATCATTGCGGAGGCATGAAATTTCCGGTCGCGTGGCCGTGGTCGCCGGCAACGGCGGGCTGCCAAAGCTGGTCATCACCAGCAAGGCCAGTACGGCGGAGATCTACCTGAACGGCGCGCATGTCGCAAATTTTCAAAAACACGGTGAACAACCGCTGATCTTCATGAGCCGGAAAAGTTATTTTGCGCCCGGCAAGGCCATCCGCGGCGGCGTGCCGATCTGTTACCCGTGGTTCGGCAACCGCGATGGCGACGCGTCGCACGGCTTCGCGCGCACCGCCGAATGGCAGATCGTCAAGACAGCCACCACGTCGGACGGCACCGTGACCGTGCAACTGGCGCTGGCACCGCAGCTCGGCCGGGACGCGTGGAATTCCCTGCGCACAGAATTCACCGTGACCGTGGACGACACCCTGACCATGGAACTGACCGCCAGCAGTGAGGCATGCGATGGTGGCCTCGAAATCGAAAACTGCCTGCATACCTATTTTCAGGTCGGCGATATCAGCGCGGTGAGCATCGATGGCTTGAAAGGTGCGCATTATCTGGACAACGCCGCCGGCGGCAATGGCGAACTGAAGACGCAGACGGAATCTCCGCTGCTCATCACGAAGGAAACCAACCGGCTGTATCTCGACACGACGAGCGCGGTGGAAATCCATGATGAAAATTTCAAACGCACCATCCGCGTGGAAAAATCCGGCTCGAACTCCACCGTGGTCTGGAATCCGTGGACGACGCAAAAGCTGCCGGATGATTTCGATCCCGCGGAACATCAGCACATGGTTTGCGTGGAATCCGGCAATGTGAAGCAGAACAAGATTTCGCTCAAAGCCGGAGGCTCGACGGCTTTAAAGGTGGTCATCCGCAGCCAGCCGTTGAAATGATTTCCCTCGCCGAAGTCCAGCCGAGCGGCACCGACCTGGTTTCCCAGGTCGAAGAAATCTTTTCGCCCACCGGCATCCTCTCATGCGCGAAGAATTTTGAATTTCGCCCGCAACAGCAGGAGATGGCGGTGGCGGTGGCGCGGGCGTTGCAAAATCAGGAACACCTGGCGGTGGAGGCCGGGACGGGTGTCGGTAAATCTTTGGCGTACCTGATCCCGTCTATTTTGTTCGCGGTACAGCAGAAGAAAAAGGCCATCGTTTCCACGCACACGATCAACCTGCAGGAACAGCTCACGGAAAAAGATCTGCCCATGCTGACAGGCGTGCTCAGCGCGCTGCCGGAGCCGGTGAAGTTCAGCTATGCGATGTTAAAAGGGCGCGCGAATTATCTGTGCACGCGCCGGCTGCAAAAGGCGATGCAACAGAGCGGCAATCTCTTCACATCGTCCGAGGCCGAGGAACTGCAGCGCATCTACGAGTGGTCCAAGGAAACAAAGGACGGCAGCCTCTCGGATTTTGAGATCGAGCCGGACGGCAAGGTCTGGGCACAGGTGTGTTCCGAACGCGGATTGTGTTCGCCGAAAACGTGCGGGCATCAATCTGATTTCGCGCGCGACCACGACACCTGTTTTTTCCAGCGCGTGCGCAACCGCATCCTCTCGGCGGATGTGGTGATCTTGAATCACACGCTGTTCTTCACGTTGCTCGGCGGCGTGGATGAGGAGATGGAAGGCGGCATCCTGTTCAAAAATGACTTCGTGGTGT
The DNA here is from genome assembly GCA_035943555.1 of Verrucomicrobiia bacterium. Taxonomy (GTDB): domain Bacteria; phylum Verrucomicrobiota; class Verrucomicrobiia; order Limisphaerales; family UBA11358; genus UBA11358. The sequence goes on along the minus strand of DASZCA010000176.1, from coordinate 14,287 downwards.
TCGATGAAGCGCACACGATGGAGAGCGTGGCATCGCGGCACATCGGTTTGAGCGTGTCGAGCGGGCAGGTGCGTTTTTCGCTGAACCGGCTGTGGAATCCGCGCACGGAAAAAGGTTTGCTGGCCACTTTGCGCCAAGGCCCCGCCGTGAAACTGGTCGCGGATATCCTGAGCGAGTCCGATAAATTTTTTGAGAATATCGAGAGCGCTTGTGAGGAAATCCAGGCGGCCACGAAACCTAAATTTGGTGGTGGTGAAAGCAGTTCTGCCAAGCGACGCGAGTGGAAAGAATTGCGCATCCGTCGCGCGGAACTGGTGAAAGACAATGTGACGCTACCCATCCAGCGTCTGCGCGAGGCCGTCAGCGATCTGATCAAAGGCAGCCAGGACAAGGACATCGGCCAGGAATTGCTGGAGTGCAACCGGCGGCTGGGGGAATTAAAAATCGAGGTCGCGGAGTTTTTGAGCCAAGAGGCGGAGGACCACGTGTACTGGGTAGAACGCGCAGGCAAGACACAGCGGAATCTCTCGCTCAACGCCGCGCCGGTAGATGTCGCGGAATTTTTACGGCGCCGCCTCTTCGAGACGGACACCAGCGTCATCATGACGAGCGCCACGCTGGCGGTCGCGGAAAAGGCGGCGGAAGTTTCGAAATTAAAATCTGCCGCCGCAGAAAGCGCGCCGCGCAAACGAGCCGGCGGGCAGTCCGCCGGCAATTCGCCGTTGAATTATTTCGTGAAGCGGGTCGGTTGTGAAATGGCGACGAAATTGCAAGTCGGCACGCCGTTCGATTACGAGCGGCAGATGAAATTATTTACCGTCAAGAAGATGCCCGATCCGCGCGAGGCGGGCTATGCGGACGCGCTGGTCCATTGGATCGAACATTTCATCAAGCAGACACACGGCAAGGCATTCGTGCTGTTCACCAGTTACAAGCTGATGCAGGAAGTTGCGGACAGGATGCAGACTTTTTTTCACGAACTGGGATTGGGTTTGATTGTGCAAGGCACGGGCACGCCGCGCTCGACGATGCTGGAACAGTTCAAGGCGGACGTGAACTCGGTGCTGTTCGGCACGGACAGTTTTTGGCAGGGCGTGGATGTGCCGGGCGAGGCGTTGAGCAATGTCATCATCACGCGCCTGCCGTTCGCGGTGCCGGATCATCCGCTGATCGAGGCGCGCATCGAGGCGATCGAGGCGCGCGGCGGCAATTCGTTCGGCGAATTTTCTTTGCCGGAGGCGATCCTGAAATTTCGCCAGGGCGTGGGCCGGCTCATCCGCACAAAAACGGACACGGGCATCGTGGTAGTGTTGGACAACCGGATTTTGACGAAGCAATACGGCCAGGCTTTTCTCAATGCGCTGCCGAAATGCCCGGTGGAGATCGTTTAGTTTTTTTTAGGAGGAGGCTCCTCCAGCTCTTTGACAACTTTATGCAAGCACTCCGGGCACATGCCATGAGTGGTATGCGTGGCGAATTTGGAATTGAAAAAGTCTTCCATGGTCAGCCATTTTTCGCCCGCGCCCACCTTGCGGCACCAACTGCAGATGCGTAGAAATTCCTCGAGGTGATGCAGGCGCTTCAACAGGCGCCGCGTTGTCCAATGCATCCAGGCCCAGATCAGCAAAAGAACCGCGGTCCGGATCCCCGCCCGATGCCAGCTTGGCGTGAACGGATCGCCAAAGACGAGGTGCGGAATATGCAGCAACTCCGTCAGCCACGACAGGGTGATCAACAGCGAAAAGACGATGGCTGCATTCCACAGAATGGAGTTCGAGCAGGCGGCCTTGGTTTCCTTTTCCGGATTCATAACATTAAAATGCGTGGTCTGATCTTCGTTAAAAACCTTACTGCGCCACCAAGTGCCGCTTCAATGCGTGATAGACGTCCGTGGATTCCATCTCGCCCGCCCGTTGCAACTCCGGCTGCTCCGTGATGAACACCGGCCAGTCTTTCTTATCGGAAGGACGGCGGCCGTGCGAGCCTTTGACCAGAGACGCATCCAGCGGAATCAAGTCCATCAACATGCGAAAGCCCAGTTTCTTTTGGAGCAAGCGCCAGGCGATCTTCAGCTTTGGCAGATGAATCGCCGGGTCGATAAACAGTTCCACCGGGTCGTAACCCGGTTTGCGATGGATGTCCACTGTGCGGGCGAAGTCCGGCGCGCGCGCGTCGTCCAGCCAGTAATAATAGGTGAACCAGGCGTTCTCCGGCGCGATGACGATGAGGTCCCCGGCGCGAGAATGGTCGATGCCGGCGGCGGCTTTTTCCTTGGCGCCCAGCACGGTCAATTCCACGGGCACCTGCTTTTCCAGCACGGCACGCACTTTGGATTCAAGCGAACGGTCGTTAAGATAAATGTGTGCAACTTGATGATCCGCCACGGCAAATGCTTTGCTCGCCCCGGCATCCAAGATCTCCAATCCCAATTCTTCTTTCACCGTCAACCAGTCTTGTTGGCGGAAGATCCGGTTGAGATGAACCGGTTGCTCCACGTTCGTGATGCCGTATTCAGACAGGAGAATGATATGAACGCCGCGCTTGCCAAAAAATTCAATCAAGTCGCCGACGATGGCATCAATCGCGTGCAAATCCGGGATGACAGCCGGATTGATCGTTTGGGGTTCCGACCGCGAATCGCCTGACGGAGAAACAAACGGCCCATGCCGCTGCAAATTATAATCCAGATGCGGCAGATAAACCAAATTCAGCGCCGGTGACTGCTGGTTTTCAATCCACTTCGCCGACTCCGCGATCCACCGCGTCGCACAGTCCGCCGCGCCTTGCGGTGATTTGATGCCCGCCGCCGGACCCCAGAAACCGAAGAAAGGAAACTCGCCCAAATCTTTTTTGATCTCTTCACGGATCGAGTAAGGCCAGGAATAGACGTCAAAAAATTTCCGTCCGTCCGCCGGGTACATCGGGCGCGGGGTGATGGAATAATCCACGCTCGAGTGCATGTTGTACCACCAGAAACAATTTGCCGCCGTGAAGCCGGGCAGTTCCGTGCGCAGTTCATCCCAAATCTTTGGCGCCTGGACGACGTGGTTTGATTGTTTCCAAAAATGCGTTTCTGCCAGCTCGCGGTTGTACCAGCCATTGCCCACACTGCCATGCTGCGAGGGCGTCGCACCCGTAAGATAATTCGACTGCGCCGTGCAAGTGACGGCCGGAAAAGCCGGTGCGACATGGCTCAGCGCGCCACGCTTCACAAATGCCGCGATGCGCGGCGTGTGTTCGCCGATGAGCGCCTCGGTGAGGCCGACGACATTGATCACGGCGAGGCGTTTCATGTTTTTCGTTGCCGCAATTCGTGGATGGCGGCGATGACCTTGGCCTCGTCCATTTCATGCACCTCCACGCCTTGCCCGATCTGCTTCAACAGCGTGATGGTCAGTTCGCCGCCGAGATGTTCGCGAAATTCTTCCAGCCCGGCCAGCACGGTCAGCCGGTCCGCGTCATCCGCATTCAACAACTCGTCCGCAAACAGCCGGAAGCCCAGTTGCCCGAGCAATTTAAAAATGCGTTCCGTCGATGCCGCATCCAACAATCCAATGTTGCGCGAATAAATCACATCCAACGCAATGCCAATGGCCACGGCCTCGCCATGCGAAATCTGAAAGCGCGATAGCTGCTCCAACTTATGCGCCGCCCAGTGCCCGAAATCCAGCGGTCGCGCCGAACCCATCTCAAACGGATCGCCGCCAGTCGAGATGTGCTCCAGATGCAACTCGGCACAGCGGCGGATAAGATGCTTCATTGATCCCGGCTCAAAAGCGGTAAGCTTGGTGGCGTCACGCTCCAATTCGTCGAAAAATTTTGCATCGCGGATACAAGCCACCTTAACCGCCTCGACATAGCCGCCACGCTTGTCGCGCGGTTCTAGCGTGGCCAGCAGGTTGAAATCGTTGATGACGGCGTAAGGCGGCGCAAATGTGCCGACAAAATTCTTTTTGCCAAACGCATTGATGCCGTTCTTCACACCCACTCCGGAATCCGCCTGCGATAATGTGGTCGTGGGAATCCGGATGTGCCGCACCCCGCGATGCGCGATGGCCGCGGCAAAACCCGCCACGTCCAGCAGCGCACCGCCGCCGACAGCGATGAGGTACGAGTGGCGGTCGATGTGGTTCTTACTGATGTGCGACTGCAACTCGGTGATGATTGTGGGGGAGTTTTTGGCCGACTCGCTGCCGCATACATACAACGGCGGGCGCACCAGCCGGGCGGTCGCCGCGTGAGTGGCAAAATATCGCGCGATGCGGTGTTCCAATTCCGGCGCGGCCTGCGCAAGCGCATCTTCAAGCACCACCAGCACCTTGCGTGGGGCGCGATCCTCCAGCACGTTGCGAAGAATCAGGTTGTCCGGCGCGAAAATGTTTTCCGAAAAGAAAACCCGCAACGACCAACTGACTTGGATATGGCGCTCAATGACAGACACGCATCTGATTTTGAATCACCCCGCCAGATTTTCGAGGTTTATTTATCGGGGGTTTTTTCTACCGCCCCGGTCAGGATTTATCCGCCGGGATCCGCATGCAGTAAAATGACCGGTACACAAACACCAGCGCCACCAAGAAGCACACCGAGCCGATCACATACGACAGGCAGGAATCCGGGTTCTTTTGCTTCAATTGTACGGCGATCTCCACGGCCAGCAGGCCGAAGAGCGTTGTGAACTTGATGATCGGGTTCATCGCCACCGAACTGGTGTCCTTGAACGGATCGCCCACGGTATCGCCCACGACCGTGGCGGCGTGGAGCGGCGTGCCCTTTTGTTTCAGGTCCACTTCGACGATCTTTTTGGCGTTGTCCCACGCGCCGCCCGCGTTAGCCATGAAGATGGCCTGGAACAAACCAAAGAACGCGATGCCGATCAGGTAACCGATGAAAAAATACGGGTTGAAAAACGGCAGCCCCAGCGCAAAGGAAAAAACGACGATGAAGATATTGATCATTCCCCGCTGCGCGTAACGGGTGCAGATGGCAACGACCCGCTTGCTGTCTTCGATAGACGCCGCGTCCTTGTCGAACTTGATGTTCTGTTTGATGAACACCACCGCGCTGTAAGCCCCGGCAACCACCGCCTGCGTGCTGGCGCCGGTGAACCAATAGATCACCGCCCCGCCCATGATCAGGCCGAAAACCACCTGCGGTTGCACCAGGCTCAAGTGTTCGATGGCATGACCAAATGCCTGTTCCAGCACCATGATGATGCCGAAGATCATCGTCGTCGCACCGACCACCGCAGTGCCGATGAGCACGGGCTTGGCAGTGGCCTTAAACGTGTTGCCCGCGCCATCGCCCTTTTCCAGTTCATGCTTGGCCGTGGCAAAGTTTGGTTTGAAACCGAAGTCTTTCTCGATCTCCGCCGCGATGTTGGGCTGCGCTTCGATCCGGCTCAATTCGTAGACCGATTGCGCGTTATCTGTCACCGGCCCGAAGCTGTCCACCGCGATGGTCACCGGTGCCATCGCCAAGAAACCAAACGCGACGAGGCCAAAAGCGAAGATCGGCGCGGCGAACTTATATTGCTCCGGCATCAGCGCCATGAAATCTGCATTTTGCGAAAAAAGATACGCCGTGAACATCAAGGCCAGAATCACCAAGCCCATCCAGAACGCGGAGAAGTTACCCGCGACCAGGCCGGAGAGAACATTCAACGACGCCCCACCTTGTCCAGAAGCGGTCGTCACTTCCTGCACATGCCGCGACTTCGTGCTGACAAAGATTTTTGTGAACTCCATGATGAGCGCGCCTGCCAGCGTGCCGCAGGCGATGATTGCAGATAGAACCCACCACAGGTTATGTAGCCGTTGAATAACGTAGTCCGTTGTGTGTACGTCGGGAGTGATTGTTTGAGTAATTACAAAATCCCCCAGCAAAAATTTGCTCGCTGCAAAACACACCAAAATGGAGATGATGCTCGTAAGCCACACCAGATCCGTGAGCGGCGCTTCCCAGTTAAAGTCTTTCTTGCCTCCATACCGCGCTTTCGCAATGACCTTGTTCAAATAAAACGAAATCAGCGACGCCACCACCATCAACCCTTGAATTGCAAACAGCCACAGGATCAATTTGCCGCACAACATCGGCGACGCGGCCAACGACAGCGCCAAAAATGCGATGAGCGCCACGCTTGTCACACCATAAGTTTCAAACCCATCTGCCGTGGGCCCTACCGAATCGCCGGCATTATCACCTGTGCAATCTGCGATGACGCCGGGATTCTTCGGATCATCTTCCGGCAGGTTGAACACAATTTTCATCAGGTCGCTTCCGATGTCCGCGATCTTGGTGAAGATGCCGCCGCCGATGCGCAGCACGGAAGCTCCCAGCGATTCGCCGATGGCAAACCCGATAAAACACGCGCCCGCCAGTTGCACCGGCACGAATGCCAGAATGCAGATCATGCACGTCAACTCAACGCACACCAGCAGCAGCCCGATGCTCATGCCCGCCTGCAATGGAATGAACAGCGTATTCAATGGATTGCCGCGCAATGCGGAAAATGCCGCCCGGCTGTTCGCCGTGGTGTTGATGCGGATACCAAACCACGCCACGCCGTAGCTGCCGAGAATGCCCAAAATGGAACTGCCCAAAATCACCGCGACATTGAAAGCCACTTGCCCGCCCGTCAGCGGCTGCTTTGTCACTGGATCGATGTGCTCCACCAGAAATCCAAAATAATAAACCATGCAGATCGCGATGAGGATCCATAGCGCCGCGAGAAATTTTCCCTGCTGCAGCAGATACGTTTTGCACGTCTCCCAGATGATATTGGAAACATCGCGCATCGACTTGTGCACCGGCAGTGCGCGGATGGCTTTGTATTCCATCAAGCCCAGCACCGTGCCGATCGCGCAGATCAACAAGCCAAGATACAAGATGGCGTGACTGGTCAACGCGCCGTCATGCAACGAAACGCCGTCCAGTGTTGGCAGGTTGATGTCGGCATCACCGGCAAAGGCATTGATCCCGCCAAAGGCCACGGCGGGCACGATTAAGAAACGAGAAGACATATTTTTCCTTGTCATATGGCTGCGAGAGCTTGGGCAGGAGATTTTTGATTTTCCAGCAATTTTTATTGAAAAAAATGGCGATGCCGGCACGACGCCCGTTGCAAAATGCAGGGCCCTGCCTGCAATCGCGCTTGCCGCTTGGCGTCGCCTGCCCCAAGCTTTCCGCGATGTCCGAACGTCCGGTTGCCACTTTGAACAAACCCGATGCCGCGCTCGAAATGACGCTGCGGCCCTCCCTCTTTGCCGATTTCACCGGCCAGCCAAAGGTCAAAGAACGACTGGAGATCTCCGTCGCCGCCGCCAAGCAACGCGGCGAGGCGCTCGATCACATCCTCCTCTCCGGCCCGCCCGGCCTCGGCAAAACCACCATCGCCAACATCCTCGCGAAGGCCATGGGCGCGAACGTCAAGGCCACCAGCGGCCCCACCATCGAGAAAGCCAGCGACCTCGCCGGCCTGCTGACCAATCTCGAAGAGGGCGATGTCCTCTTCATCGACGAGATCCACCGCCTGCAAAAAACCATCGAGGAATATCTCTATCCCGCGATGGAAGATTTCAAACTCGATATCATCATCGACCAAGGCCCCAACGCCCGTAGCGTCCGCCTGAACCTCCCGCGCTTCACGCTCATCGGCGCCACCACGCGCAGCGGTTTGCTGAGCGCGCCCATGCTCACCCGCTTCGGCATGCGCGAACGGCTGGACTATTATTGCGCCGCCGACTTGGACAAGATCGTCCTGCGCTCTGCGAACCTTCTCAACGTGCAGATCGATCCCGCCGGCGCGCACGAGATCGCCCGTCGCAGCCGCGGCACGCCGCGCATCGCGAACAACCTCCTCCGCCGCGTCCGCGATTACGCGCAAGTGCGGCATGATGGCCGCATCACTGCCGAGGTCGCCGACAAAGCGCTCGCCATGCTTGAGATCGATGAGAACGGCCTTGATGAAATGGACAAGCGTATCCTCGAAGCCATCATCGTAAAATTCGGCGGCGGTCCCGTCGGTGTGAATTCCCTCGCCGTCGCCGTCGGCGAAGAACCCGACACCATCGAGGAAGTCTACGAACCCTACCTTATCATGGAAGGCTACCTCAACCGTACCGCACAAGGCCGCATCGCCACGGAGTTGAGTTATAAGAAGCTTGGCCTGAAACCTGCCACCGGCGGGCAGTCGAAATTGTTTTAATAATTTCATCGGTTGCCAGGTTTAAGTCAAAAATTGCTCCGCCCTGTCCGGGCGTTTGCGGTCACGCCACCAACGCCAGCCAATCCACAAAACCGCCAGCCCCATGCCCATCCAGCCGGCAAACTTCACCGCCGCCGCGATGTTCAAATCATATTGCAACACATCCCAGCGCGTGAAGATTGTGTTCCAATCATGATCTCCGCCGCCGAGCAGCGGTAATTCCAAAGCCCGCGCATCCGCCATATAACGGGCAATGTTCAACCAGTTTTCAAATAACCAGATGACCGCTGCCGCCACTGCCAACGGCTGCCGTTTGCGCCAGAAAGAGATTGCCAGGATGGCTGGAAACGTCAGTTGCCCCATCGTCCCGCCATAAGTTTCCAACCGGTCGCTGAACAACCCCACAAATGGATGGCCCGCCTCGTGGAATAATAAGTTCGCGTGGTCCAAGCCAAAAACGAATCCCGGTTCGCTCGCAAAAACCAATCCCAGAAACGTCGCCAACCCCGCGCTGAATCCCAGCAGCTTTCCGGTGGTGATCTTTTCCCAGCGACATTCGTTCATCGTTGTTACTGCGCCTTTGGTAGCACACCGATCAATAGTTTGCATCCCGCATACAGCGGGTCTCCGCCGCTCTTGGCCGCCTGAAACGTTTCTATCTTGCCCTTCAATCCATCCCCCGGTTGCAATCCGGCCACGAATGCATCCCACCTCTGCCCGTCCTCCGCGCCAAGGCCGTTCCGCCACAGATCATATTTCGACAACTCATCGCCGGTGAAAAGCACACTGCCAAAATGCGCCTTCTGAAACGTCTCATCTGGATTGTTCCAGCTTGCGTAACACACCACCGGCAACAGCCGGCTGACCGGCAGATCAGCCTCCCAAACCACCCGCCCGTTCTGCCATTTGCCATTGGAATGATCCGGTGCGTGCTTCAAAGCCAGCTTCACCGTTAGATGATCCGCCTCGCCGCCAAATTCGCTGGATATGCCGAGCAAGTTCATCACCAGTTCATCCGCCGCTTCCGCCGGTTTCGGTTCTTCCAGCTTGGGATTGGCCTTCACCATTTCCTCCCACGCTTTGTGCTGGGCACGATACCGGTCGCTCTTGGCCAGATAGCCTTCCCACGATTTTTGCAACGCCGCTTCATTCGTCAGAATGGACAGCGATTTCGGCAACGGACCGCCGGCGGGAATCTCCATTTTCTCCGCCACCAGCTTTTGCATCAGTTGCATCAAGGCCGGTTCGCTTTCATTTCCGCCGGGCAGCCCGGGAATGCTCGCCACATCGGAGAGTTTCAGATAGCCGCGCTCGATGAGATATTGAAAAAAGCGCGCCGCGTATTCTTCCGGCGCATTGGTATTGGCCAGATCATTCACCGTGCCCAGTTGAAAGTATTGCCCCGCATTCTTGAGATCATTTCGAAAATCCCCGTCCAAAAATGCCCGCAGTTTTTTGTAGCCCCGCTCGTGTCCGAACTCACCCTTGCTCCAGCCAACCACCAAATCCGCCAGTTGGTCCGCCGCGCGATATTGCTTCAATGTTTTCCCCGCCACGTCGTCGTTGCCCCGAAACCGCTCAATATAAATTCCAGATTCACCAAGGCTTGTGACATAGTTCGTGTATCCGCCCGCTCCGCCCACATCCCCGGGCATCGCTCCGGCAAATTCACTCTTCGCGATGTGCCGCTGCCCGTCCTCTGTCACCGCGCCCGCAGGATAAATATGCGTGATCGCCACCAATTCGTTGGAAGAAAACTCCTGATAATTTGGCACCCCATTGGAATCACTCCCGTCCAAACGGTAAAATGTTAACGTCCGCTCCATCCCATGCGCCGTCGGCTTCAGCTCCACCGTATAATCATTGTGCGGGCAACCCGTCACCAGCACGCACAATGCCGCCAGAAAAAATGCCGGTAAAATCCGTCTGCCAAACAAGCCAGCCCGAATGGATGATTCGCGACTTTTTGTTTTCATGATTTTATGCCTCAAAATCCTTCAAATGCTTCAACCCGATCCGCATCGGCAGCCACCCGATCACAAATGACAGCACCACAAACGCTCCGATGCTTGTCACCACCCAGTCGCTGTGCGAATGAAAACCGCCGCCGCCCAGCACCAGCAACGCCAGCGACGCGATGATGTACACCGAACTCAGCACGAAACACAACGTCCCGCCGAAACCGCTCACGATCTTGTTCGGGTTCGTTTCCTTCACGTTCGGAAACAACACGCCCAACCCCACCGCCAAGCCGTTCAACGCGAAGGTCATCACCGTCACCACCGCGCCAAAAAAGGCCACGTCGTCCCACGGCATCTTGAGCAAGTAGCACGACAACGTCACCAGCGCCAGCGTCACCACCAGCGAGAGCGTGCTCGCCAGCCAATATTTCGTCATCACGATCCGCCGCAACCCCATCGGTGACATCCCTACGATCCACAGCCGCCGGCCTTCCAGTGAAAATTGCGGAAACACAAACCGCGTCGTCACCGATGCCAGATTGAACGCGCATGCGCCCAGATTCAGGAATGCCACCGCGTGGATCCAGAACGGGCTCGTCAATTGATGCGTGAAATTGCGCAGGTTGATGATGTACGCTCCCAGCAAGCCAAAGAACATCACCGACTGTCCCCACTGCGTCGTGTCCCGCCAGAACATCCGCAGATCCTTCACCGCGATCGCCCGCGTATCCGGTTGCAGAAACGACAGTTTCTCAAAAACCTTCTCCATCATGCCCGGCGTGTGGGAATTCCTTTCACCGCTCAGGAAGCTGAGCTTGAATCCGCCGCCCGGCGCCCGGCTCTGCACCGCCGAGGCCGTGTTGTAAAAAATATTTCCAAACCGCGTGAACGCGATCGTTCCAAAGAACAGCGTATGACTCAGCAATACTCCCGCGAAAAAGATCGCCCCGTTCGTGATGCCTTCCGCCCATTGCAACAGCGATGACGACAGCCAGTAGCTCGGCAAAAACGGGAACAGCGTGAACCGCGTCTTCGCCAGCAGCCGGTCCAGCGCCTCCAGCGTCCGTTTGTCCAACAGGTCGTCATCTACCGGGTTTGTTTTCCACCAGAATGCCACGAACGCCAGCAACACCAGCGCCAAGACCATCAGCACCACCTGGAAACTTTTCCGGTCCAGATGCCGCCCGATCACGATCGCCAGTGCCGACCCCAGCACGCACGGCAAAATGATGAACATCCCGATCAGGATCGCCGTCAGCAGATAAAAATCCCACGGCACATCCCGCACCAAACCGAACGCCACCAGCAGCGGCGCGATCAAAAACAGAAACGCCCACGACGCCAAAATCATCGACTCGATGAATTTCCAGCGGAAGATCGTGTCCCGTGAGACCGGCAGCGTCAGCAAAAACGCCGTCTCCCGGTTCCGGAACAGGTTCGTGTAACTGATGATCAGATTGCTCAGCAACAACAGCGCGAACAGGAAGGCGAACAACGTGTACAGCAACCTCTCCGTCAACACCGCCCCCAACCCCGGAAACTTCGCCACGAACTTCATCCCGTGATAAAACAATTCAAACGCCAGGATCAGATATCCCCCCACGAAAATCCCGATGATGCTGGAAAGCAGCCGGGATTGCTGCCGGATCGCCAGCAACCGGCGCCAGCTATGGATGGCATTCACCCGCAGCAACAACAGCAACGGCGAGCTTTTCAATGACGCGACCAGTCTCGACACGCCCTCAAAAGTATCGTCCCGCCCCGCCCCCCGCAACACGCATTCACCCTTCATAATCGTCGTCCCCCTCGTCCTCGATTTTTCGACGCGGTTGGATTTGGTCAGATTGACGCCGGATTCGGCTCGGTTCGCTATGATTTTCGTTCCGTGATATATCTGCCATGTTCGCCGCCGCCACCGTCCGCACGTAAATCGTCATTCGCAAATCGCAAATGCCAGAGGTTTAATTTGGCTTAATTTTCGCGTTTTCATTGGCTTTTTCTCAAATTTTAGATCCGTAAAAACGCCCCCTTCCCCCTAAAATTCCCGTTGGGAAATCATGGGATATCACAGTCCTTTCTTGGTGATCGCTCCTTCTGACCACCGGTTGCCCGCCAATTCGCCACCGCTTCCAACCCTCGCGAAGCGTCTTGGACTGCGGTAGCCCCCTACCGCTCTCCTGACGATGTGTCCCCTCAAAACGCGTCCTCATGGAAAACCCAAAACTTCTCTCCCTCCCCAACCCAAAAATCTCACCTCCTCGCGGCACAGCTCCGCCCCAAACCCCGGATTTAAGTCCAGCGCTCACCACCGTCCGCGACCTATGCCCAAGGCATCGCATACCGGCAAGCCTATCATGCCTTTTGAAAACCTGTATTCGTGTGGGGAATGTAACTAGCAGATTTATGCCATTTATTTTCATTTTTCGGGAGTGGGAACGCCCTCGAAGCCAAAAAATCAAAAACACTTTTGCTACCACCTTGTTAAAAGCATCTTACACTTTTCATACCGCCCAAAAATCGACACAAATTTTTAAAAACATTGGGCTTTTTAAAGATTTTCAAAAATGAAAACTCATCCTCTTGATCTTCGTCCTGCTCGCCGCCTTGAATGCTTGCTCAATAATTAATCCATCTCTGCGAACCTCCCCGCCCTCTTCGCCTCCGCGTTTCTCAGACAATCTCCTCGAACGTTAAAGCCCAACCTGACGCCTCACGCCTCATTCCCTCCGTTCCTTTGTTGTTCACCGAAAAAAATTTCTTGAACCCTTTCCGACCTCCCCTGTCTCATCCACATGGCTCGGATAAAAAAATCCGTCATCGCGTTGCTGCCAGTCTTCTGGTTGGTGACCCTGAGCTATGCCCCGTTCGAGTCCACCGCCGCCGCGGCTGCGCTCCAACATGCGACTGCCAGCATTGCAGTTGACGCCACCGCCGCCGCTCCTGAATCCGCCGATCTCTGCTATTTTCCCAACGACCAGATCCGCCACGTCCTCCGGCGCCATCTCTTGGACCGCGGCGAAGAAAGCCAGTTCACTTCCGGCCTTCTGACCGCCGTTCGTACCAGCTCGTCGCCGGTCGCCCTCACTGCCATTCCCCTGCCGGGCGAATTTTTTTCCCTCCAGCAACGCTGGCAGTTCCTCTGGCGCACCGCCGCCCCTCCCCGCGCCCCCACCTTCCTCGCCTAAGCAGTTGCCCCCGCGTCTACCGTCTCGCGACGGCCTGACCACACACGCACCTGTCCTGATTTCAGGACCAAACTGGCGGACACTCACGTCCATCCAGTCTTTAAAAAAGCAATTTTTAGAAAACTAATTTTTAACCAAAGAAAGAAATACCGTTATGCAAAAAAACGAATCCATGAAACTTCAGATGCAATATCGCGGCCTCAACCACAACGGCCGCCTCGACCAGGTCATCAGCCAAAGCTTGTCGGCGCTCCGTCGCCTGCTGCCCATCTCCAACGCGCACGTCGTGTTGGAACAGCAGCGCGAGGGCTCGCCCGCCTATCGCGTCCGCGCGCACCTCGCCGTGCCCGGGCCCGATGTCCATGCCGAGGCCAGCGACCACACCTTGCCTGCCGCGTGGCGCAAGCTCGCCGCCAAGCTCGGCCACCAGTTCCAACGCCGCAAAGCCCGGCAACAACATCGCTCCAAAGACCGGGGCTTGCGCCGTCTGGCCGGTCAATACGGCGGCGCCATGTGAAAACAAACTGATCGAGATCAAACATAGAAAACTTAAAACATGAAAACGAAACTGATCCTCAAATCGTTGGCCGATCTGCCGTCCAACACCATGGCCTTCGCCGTCGCCTTCCAGGAACGCGGCGTTGAAGCCACCAAACGCGTCCTCGGCCCGCCCGGCCGCGCCACGCGCCGCCAGATCCGCGCCGCCCGCCAACGGTCGCTCGCCTTCATGGCCGACCTCGCCGCCCGCGCCCACACCCCGCTGCGTTCTCCGAACCTCTGGCTCCACGGCGGCCTGAACGAATGAACAAAAAACAAGCCGGCTGGATGCCCTTATCCAGCCGGCTTTAATTTCACACTTCACCTTCAAAACAATTCACCAACCTGACAGCTTGAACTTGCATGAAATCGGGAATCTATTCTCCCTCTCCCCGGGG
>DASZCA010000175.1:0-10249 GCA_035943555.1 Verrucomicrobiia bacterium | reverse complement strand
CCAAAATAATCCTCCGCATCCCGCTTCAATTTTTTCAACACCTCCGCCGAAACTTCTTCCGGCGAAAAATTTCGGCCATGGATGGGAATGGACACCGCGCCGCCGTCATTTTTGACCGGATACGTCACCAGCATTTCCTCGCCCGTGACATCCGCGCCGCGCCGCCCCATGAACCGCTTCACCGAATACACCGTCTCCGCCGGTTTCACCAACCGCACACGGTTCGCCTCCCGCCCCACCATCGCCGCGCCATTGGCCGATGAAAAATGCACCACCGATGGCGTCAACCGCTGCCCCTGCGCATCCGCGATGACCAATGGAATCACCGAATCCACCGTGGCCACCAGTGAATTCGTGGTTCCCAGATCTATGCCGACAATTTTGCTCATGTACGCCGCACATTGAACCACGAAATCGCCCCAAAGCACACAAGATTTGATCGTAGGGCAGGCTTTCCAGCCTGCCGGTTCTGGGGACTTTCCAGTCCCCAGTTCTTAATTTTCAACCTCTTTTACACCTCCAACCCTTGAACGAAATCATCGCGACGCCAGATTCTGCCCACGATATCCAACAACCAAAGTTGGTAGGGCGCGTCGCTCCGCGCCTGCAACCAACGCACTCTATTCCCCAAAAACCGCCCGATCCCCCACCAATGGGGGCGGCTGTGTTTGGGAGAAAGGGACCAGCCGCAGCGCATCCATTTGCAACCTACGCAGCGTCCTCCACGAAAACGCTCTTTTCGAAATTCTCACCAAGGCGCCTCCTGTCACCAACTAATCCTACCACACCCTTCCATCGATTTTCTTTCCCCCACCATCGTTTTTTTGAATGCCCGCCCCCGTCCGCCGGTCTGCTATCCATGATCTGTGCGCAACATTCCGCCCAACCTGTACCACATCCGCGGCCTCATGGGCTGCTGCTACCTCCTGCACGATGGCGACCAGAGCGCGATGATCGATACCGGCCTCGTCGGCGAACCGTTCCTCATCCGCCGTCTCTTCCGCCGCCTCAAACTCGATCCATCATCCCTTAAATCCATCCTCCTCACCCACGGCCATCTCGATCACGCCGGCAACCTCGCGTGGTTGAAAGATTGGACCGGCGCAAAGATCTACGCCCATCCCATCGAACAAAAACACATCGATGGCACCTTTCCCTATCAAGGAGTCAACCGCTGGTGCGGCCGGTTGGAAGCGGCGGGCCGGAAAGTCTTCGGCTACCGTTCCGCGCAGATCGATGAGTTTATTTCCGATGGCCAGCAACTGCTCTTTTGGGGCGGCCTCCAAGTCGTGCATCTCCCCGGCCACACGCTCGGTCATTGCGGATTTTACAGCGCCAAACACGATCTCCTCTTCAGCGGCGACATGATGGCCAGCTACTTCTTCAACGCCCACCGCCCGTGGCCCATTCTGAACACTTCGCCCGTACTGCTCGAAGAAAGCGCCAAAAAAATCCATCAATTAAAACCTCGCTGGTTGCTCCCCTGCCACTTCGACTTTCTGGATGGCGACCTCCACCGCCATCGCTTCGTCAAACTCTACGGTTTCCTCGATTGGATCACATAGCTGCACCGGTAAGATAGAATGCGGTAAGACCGGCGCTACGTCAGCAAAGGCAGACAACATCGCGCTAGCGTCCGGAGCGCGGCTGTGTCCCGCTCGGAGCGGGATCAGCCGCAGCATATCCAAACATCAACACCCATCGAATGATTTCAAACGCATTCGACCTCGCGCAGTTCCCGGAGCGCGGCATTTATGCCGCTTCAACGTCCCAGAACACCGCCGCATTCAAACACGCCTTCGCATCCGCAAACCTTGCCCACCAATGGGCGGCGACTGCCCGTCCACTGTAGCCTTGGCGAAGGTGGATGTTGGGGAAACAGGGACCAGCCGCAGCGCGTGGTCTGCAACCACCTTATCCGCATTTAGGCAACCGTGTCGGCTCTGATCTTTTGAGTAAAAGGTTTCTACAAAGTAACTGGGCATCCCCCTCCTTTTAGGGGTCCGCCACCTCCCCTTTCCGCTCGCCTGAACGCCCAAATAAATGGAAAATAACCGCGTCCCATGCCCTTTAAAATTCTCACCTGCTCATTGAAGTTGGCCGCAATTACCGGCGTTGCCATTGCACTCACCATCGCCACGTACGCGCAATCGAATGATATTCCTTCGGTCGAATCACGCACGACGCTGCCGCCCGCCGTCATCCATGTGAACCAGGTGGCCTACGACCTGGCCGCCCCCAAGTTTGCCATCGTGGAAACCGCCGGCCCCTTTCCCCCCGGTCGCCGGTTCGTGTTGAAAGACGCTTCCCGTGTGGTTTTCACCGGCATGTTACGCGAGGCCGGCGACTGCCCGGAATGGTTTCCCGGCCGCCATTTTTACCGCGCCGACTTTTCAAACTGCATCCTGCCCGGCCACTATAAGATCTTCGTGCCCGTGGGGGCCGAACTGGTCGCCTCATCTGAATTTGAGATCGGCCAAAGCATCCTGGCCGCGACGGCCATTCCGGCCGTCACCGGTTTTTATCATCATCAACGCGCCGCTTCGCCGGAGGAATTGTCGGCGGATAAACACCTCATCCTCTTCGGCAGCACCAACACCGTGGATCTGCACGGCGGCTGGTGCGACGCCTCGGGCGACGTGAGCAAATATTTTTCACACCTCGCTTATGCGAACTTCATGTCACCCCAGCAGACGCCCATGGTTGTATGGTCGATGGTCAATACCGTTGACACCACCGGCCCGCTGCTCGACCGGATCGCCGGTCGCGCCCCGCTCATGAACGAAGCACTCTACGGCGCGGATTACCTCCTGCGCTCGCTGTCGCCGCAGGATTATTTTTACATGACGGTCTTCAGCTATTTCAAAAAAGATCCTTCCGCCCGGCGCGTGGTGGGCTTGCTCGCGGACAGCAAAACGACTTCTGATTACCAATGCGCCTATCGCGAAGGCGGCGGCATGGCCATCGCCGCGCTGGCGCGGATTTCCCAATGGCACAAGGACGGCGACTTCACCTCGCAACAATATCTCGCCGGCGCCGAACGCGCCTTCGCCCATCTCCAGGTCAACAACCTCAAGTATGACGATGACGGCAAAGAAAACGTCATCGACGATTATTGCGCACTCATGGCCGCCACGGAGCTGTGGCTCGCCACGGGCAAGGATGTCTATCGTGACGCCGCCCGGTTGCGGGCGAAAAACCTGAACGGACGGCTGACGCCCGCCGGTTATTTCCGCGCCAATGATGCCAACCGCCCCTTCTGGCACGCGGCGGATGCCGGGCTGCCGGTGATCGCCCTGGCCCGTTATCTGGACGCGGAAAAAGATGCGGCAACCCGCACGGCGGCGTTGACCACGATCCGGAGTTTCCTCGATTACCAATTGCGCGTGACGACCAATGTGGCGAACCCGTTTGGCTATGCCCGGCAGACCTTTTTGTTTCGCGGTGATGTGAAAGACGGATTTTTTATCCCGCACGAAAACGAAACCGGCTGGTGGTGGCAGGGCGAGAACGCCCGGCTCGCCTCGCTCGCCACGGCGGCGATCGTGGGCGGACGGCTGGTGTATCCTGGCGTCGGCCCTTTCGGCATCAAACCCGAACTGGCGACCTTCGCGAGCAACCAGATCGACTGGATCTTGGGCGCGAATCCCTACGACCTGTGTTTCATGTACGGTTTCGGACATGACAATGTGCCGTACATGGCGGCACTTTACGGTCACGGCACGGGACGCGGCGGCATCTCCAACGGCATCACCGGCAAAGAAGGCAATCCGGACGGCTCCGGCATCGATTTCAAATTCCAGGATAACGGCAACGAATGGCGGTGGACCGAACAATGGATCCCCCACTCCGCCTGGTTTTTACAGGCTGTGACCGCGATGTCCTCCGGCAAGTGATTATACAATTATGAAAATGAAATTTATCTACGCCCTGCTCACTGTCATCTTCACCCTGCTGGCCGGCGGCAGCGCACAGGCGCAGGCGAACACCAATCATTTTCGCGCGCTCGTGCTCGCGGAGCGCGGTGATCAGCATGAACCTTTCGTGGCGGCGGCGCTGGAATGGCTGAAGACGACGGCGGCGAAGGAGAATTTTACCATCGATGTCTACGCCAACCCCGACCAGGTCACAAAATCCTTCCTCACCAATTATCAGGTCATCGTCCAGCTCAATTATCCGCCGTACCGGTGGAGCGACGAGGCCAAGGCGGCGTTTGTCGATTACATCGAACAAGGCCGCGGTGGCTGGGTCGGCTTGCATCACGCCACGCTGCTCGGAGAATTCGATGGCTACGCCATGTGGCCGTGGTTCTCCGATTTCATGGGCGGCATCCGGTTTAAGAATTACATCGCCAAACGGGCCGCCGGCGAAGTCATCTTGGAAAACACCAACCATCCCGCCTTCAAAGGCCTCCCGTCACACTTCGTCATCCAACAGGAGGAATGGTACACCTATGACCACAGCCCGCGCCCAAAAGTGACCGTGCTGGCCCACGTAGACGAATCCACCTACACCCCCGACAGCGATGTCAAGATGGGCGATCACCCGGTGATCTGGACGAATGAAAAGATGAAAGCTCGGAACATTTATTTCCAGATGGGCCATCATCCGAGCTTGCTCGCGGACGAAAACTTCAAACTGATGCTCCGCAATGCCATCGTGTGGGCGGCGGGCGGGCAATGACGGGCTGGAGGCGGCGGCATAGGGCAAAACATGAGACGCGTGTCTTGTCTTGCCAGCAGGTGATTTTGTAATATTATATCTGTCGCACGTTGCCCACGTGGCGGAATTGGCAGACGCGCTAGATTCAGGTTCTAGTGAGTAAAATCATACAGGTTCAAGTCCTGTCGTGGGCACCATTCTTCATTTTAGGCCGGTAAATAAAGGGGTTTATTCAAATCCAATCTCAGACCAGATACCTCGGCATAACACTCTGGCATAACAAAAATAAATTTGTTCAAGTCAGTTTGCTTCAGTTTAAGGGCGTTTCTCCATAACCGTCAGCGCCGTTCGTGGTTTACCCGCCCGCGGCACGCGCAGAGTAAACCCTCGACCGTTCTCAAACGACTCGACCTTCGCTTCGACCTCCAAGACAGGGAATCGCACCGTCGCCAGCCCATAGTTTCTGTAGGTATGCGCGAACAGCTCTGTCTCCACAATGCCAGTCCAGTCAGCAAGCGTCAGAAACTTCATCGGTTCACCCGTGATCTGGTGATGTGTTCGCTGCTCAACAACCAGCCCACAAGCCACAACAGTTTCGCCCACATGTTCAGGCATCTTCGCAACCGGGCAATACGTATCCCAGGCGATGTCTTCGAGAACTGTTGAGGCGGCAGTGCGCTTCCATTTGATGATTATGCTCAGGTTGCGATGGGTGGCTGCGCATAAATCAAAAGTTTTGCTCCCACTTTCTGTTCTGCATGGCACGGAACCTTTTGGAAAATACTATGAAGATATATATATCAATCATTTGAGATAGTCGTAATGTATCCAATACGGAATCCCAACTTTTAAAAATCAATTCGCAAACCGGATTTAGGGTTCCCTTGGGTTGTTATGGGTAAAAATCAGAAGCAACATGCAAAACACATTGATTGAGCAGGCTGAGGCGCGGGCGGACCAAGCCAATATTCTGACCGGTGAGGCCAACCTCCGAACGACGGAAGCGAATGTACGGACGCAGCAAGCCGAGACGCGATGTGGTCAAGCTCAATTCCATACTGACCAAGCAGAGTTACGGACAGAGCAAGCGAACGCACGGACGACGGAAGCAAATACGCGCACGGACGAAGCCAATATCCGGACAGAACAGGCGGAAAGCCGTGAGAATGAGATGCGCGCCTCTGAGCTCTCTTATCGCCGGTTGTTTGAGGCGGCGCGGGATGGTATTTTGATCCTAGATTTTGACACGGGGCGCATCAGTGATGTGAATCCATACTTGGTTGAACTGCTCGGTTTTTCCCGAAGGGAAATGATTGGCAAAACCGTGGGCGAGTTAAGCCCCTTCAAGGACGTCGTGCCCAATCAAACCATGCTGGATCGGCTGCAAAAGGCCGGTTATGTCCGGTACGATAACCTGCCTTTGGAAACGAAGAACGGCCAGCACATCGCCGTGGAGTTTGTCAGCAACGTCTATCAAGCCGGGGTTTTCAAGGTCATCCAGTGCAACATCCGGAACATCACGAAATCGAAAAGAAACGAGGCGCGTTTCGGCCGTTTGATGGATTCCAACGCCCAAGGCGTGATTTTTTGGAACAAAAAGGGCCAGATCACAGAGGCCAACGATTTCTTCCTGCGGCTCGTCGGTCATTCCCGTGCGGACTTGGAGGCGGGGACGATAGACTGGATGACGATGACGCCACCGGAATACGCTCATCTGGACGAACGCGCGCTAAAGGAACTCGCCGCCAAGGGAGTCTGTGAGGCGTTTGAAAAGGAATGTCTCCGCAAAGACGGCTCGCGCGTGCCTGTTCTCATCGGCGCAGCGACATTTGAGGATAATCCGGACGAGGGCGTATCCTTCGTGCTTGATCTCACCGAGCGCAAAGCCGCCAAAGATGACTTGAACCGTGAGCGCAACTTGCTGCGCCTGCTGATAGACAATCTGCCTGCCTGCATTTACGTCAAAAATATCGCCGGACGATACCTGATTTTTAATCAGGCATCTGTGCGCCAACTGGGCCTCAAGAACGAGGCCGAGGCCCTCGGCAAGACGGTCTTCGATTTCTTTCCCCAGGAAATCGCCCGGCTCTATGAGGCTGATGATCAGCAGGTGCTCGTCGGTGGCCAGACGATCACAGACCGCGAAGAGCCCACTCAAAATCATGAAGGCCGGCGCTTTTTGTATCTCACCACGAAGCTTCCGCTGCGGGATGCCAATGGGGTCATTGGCTTGCTGGGCATTTCTCAAGACATTACCGAGCGCAAGGAGGCGGAGGCGGTAATCCGCGCGAGCGAGGAACACTTCCGCTTTCTCAACGACTTGTCAGAGGCAACGCGTCCGCTTGCAAATCCAGCGCAAATCATCGCAGTGATGGCACGGATGCTTGGCGAGCATCTGCATGCCTCCCGCTGTGCTTACGCAGATGTGGAAGAGGACGGTGAAAATTTTACCATTCAGCATGACTACACGGATGGCTGTGCGAGCACGGTCGGCAAATATGAACTTTCGCGCTTTGGCGAGCGCGCCGTGAGCACACTCAATGGCGGCCAGACCCTGATCATCCGCAACATGGATGCCGAACTTTCGCCTGGCAAAGGGGTGGAAATGTTCAACGCCACTAGCATCAAGGCGATCATCATCTGTCCGCTGTTAAAGGATGGCGAGCTTCGCGCCATGATGGCAGTTCATCAAATTGTGCCGCGCGACTGGCAGCCAGACGAGATCGCCATTGTCCAGGATGTCGGGGAACGTTGCTGGGCCACAATTGGGCGTAGAAAGGCGGAAGAAAAAAACCAACAGCTTAACGCCGAATTGGAGCAGCGGGTCATCGAACGCACCTCCCAATTGGAAGCGGCCAACAAAGAACTTGAGGCGTTCAGTTATTCCGTCTCTCACGACTTGCGTGCCCCGTTGCGCGGCGTGGGCGGCTACATTCAAATGCTTGAAGAAAATTGCGCCAACCAGCTGGACGCCGAGGGCAACCGCCTGCTAGGGGTGGTGAGCAGCGAGGCTAAGCGCATGGGGCAGTTGATTGATGATTTGCTGGCGTTCTCTCGGCTGGGCCGTGCGCACATGGCCAAGGCGGATATTGATCTTACTACTTTGGCGCGATCCACATTTGAGAGCCTGACCCGGACGGGGCCGGTGCCAGACTTTGAATTGAAACAGCTGCCGCCGGCTCCGGGCGATCTGGGCATGTTGCGACAGGTTTTTGTCAACCTGCTCGGCAACGCCATCAAGTTCAGCCGCCACCAACCGGCCCCGGTGATTGAAATCGGAAGTCGGAGGGGTGACGGCGTTATCACTTATTACGTCAAGGACAACGGTGCGGGTTTTGATGAAAAATACGGACACAAACTGTTTGGCGTCTTCCAACGGCTGCACAGCGAGGACGAATTTGAAGGCACCGGTGTGGGGTTGGCGCTGGTCCAGCGCATTATCCAACGCCATGGCGGCAAGGTCTGGGCTGAAGGGAAACCCAATCAAGGGGCGACTTTTTATTTTACCCTGCCGGTGCAAAAGGAACACGCAAATGAGTAACCACACTGAAGTCGAAGTCCTCCTTGTGGAAGACAACGCGCGCGATGCCGAGATGGCATTACGCACATTACGTAAACGCAATTTGGCCAACAGCATTGTTCACGTCAAGGACGGCCAAGAGGCGATTGACTGGCTCTTTGGGGAGGGCGCTTATGCCAACCGCGATTGCAGCAAACCGCCGAAGGTAGTGCTGCTGGACCTAAAGTTGCCGAAGTTGGACGGGCTGGAAGTGTTGCGCGCCATTCGTGGCAATGAGCGCACCCGGCTGATTCCGGTGGTGTTGATGACATCCTCCGGCGAGGAACGGGATGTGATTGAGAGTTACAAATTGGGAGTGAACAGCTATGTCATCAAGCCGATGGATTTTGAGGGTTTCTCCGCCGCCGTGGCGGAGTTGGGTCATTACTGGCTGCTTGTCAACCAAGACGCAAAATAAATATCATGAGCAAATCAATCAATGTTCTCATTGTGGAAGACCGGGGCCAAGATGCGGAGCTGATCGTCGGCGAATTACGGCGCGCGGGATTTGACCCCCAGTGGACACGCGTGCAAACGGAAGCAGACTTTCTGACGGAGCTGGAAAAAGCGCCGGACATCATCCTCTCGGATTATTCGATGCCGCAGTTCAACGGCCTGCGCGCTGCGGAACTGTTACGAGCAAGTAGATTGAATATTCCATTCATCCTCATCTCCGGAACGGTAGGCGAAGAGGTAGCCGTGGCAGCCATGCGGCAAGGAGTGACGGATTATCTGCTCAAAGACAGGCTGACTCGCCTTGGGAGTGCCGTGGAGCAGGCGTTACTCGCGTCAGGATTAGAGACAGAGCGCAAACAGAGGGAAACCGCACTCCAGGATGAGCAGGTCATGTTGAACAGCCTGGTTTCGTCGATTCCCGACCTGATCTATTTCAAGGACCGCCAAAGCCGTTTTATCCGCATCAACGACGCATTGGCGCGGCGCTTTGGACTGGGACAAGCTGCAGAGGCTGTGGGCAAGACTGATTTTGATTTTCACGGCCATGAACATGCCCAGCAAGCTTATGATGACGAGCAGCGCGTCATGCAAACCGGCGAAGATCTTGTTGGTCGTGAGGAAAAGGAGGCTTGGCCTGATGGCCGGCTCACTTGGGCCTCCTCGACTAAAGTTCCTATGCGTAACCTTCAAGGGAACATAACCGGGTTGGTGGGTATCTCGCGTGACATCACGGTGGCAAAAAAGGCGGAGTTGCGCTTCCGTCGACTTGTGGATTCCAATGCCCAAGGCGTGATTTTTTGGAATACCAAGGGTGAAATCACCGGGGGCAATGATGCCTTCCTGAAACTTGTGGGCTGCACCCGCGAAGACCTGGAGACCGGACGCATTAACTGGGTGGAGATGACGCCGCCGGAATATGCGGAGCATGACCAGCGTGCCCTCAAGGAACTCTCTGCCACCGGCGTCTGCGGAATGTATGAGAAGGAATGGATACGCAAAGATACTGTGCGCGTGCCTATTCTTTTAGGCGCTGCCATGTTTGAAGACAACCCAACGGAGGGTGTGTGCTTCGTGCATGATCTCACCGGGCTTAAAAAGCTCGAAGGACAGTTTCGACAGGTGCAGAAAATGGAAAGCTTTGGCCAGCTGGCGGCGGGCGTCGCCCATGATTTCAACAATATTCTCTCGGTCATCCAAATACAGGCGGCCTTGATCAAGGACGATAACCGGCTTTCGCCTGAGCAGATGGATTGCGCCAATCAGATCGAGGAGTCCACCGCCCGGGCGGCAACACTGACCAGACAGCTGCTTTTATTCAGCCGGAAGGAAATCACGCAACTGCGCGATTTGGATTTGAACCAGTCGGTAAATGCGATGACCAACATGCTGCGCCGCATCTTGGGCGAAAACATTCAGGTGCACTTCAAATTTTCTCTGCAACCGGTGGGCGTCAACGCCGACGCCGGCATGATGGATCAGGTGCTGATGAATCTCGCGGTGAATGCCCGCGACGCCATGTCCAAGGGTGGCAAGCTGACCATTGAAACTTCCGCCGTGAACTTCGATCAAGCT
>DASZCA010000174.1:0-22124 GCA_035943555.1 Verrucomicrobiia bacterium | reverse complement strand
TCGTGGGCGGGCATCAGGCGGATTTCAGTCCGGGGCGGATCGTGGCCTTGGAGAACAGCCGGCTGGGGCGGATACTGGCGGCGAAGCGAAACCGGTGCGTGGAATAATTTACGATATGCGATTTACGATTAACGAGCGGTTTGAAGGTGCGGAGGTCATGGTGATAGCCATGCCACAAAGTGCCGGCTGCGCAGGGTCCGAGCCGGACTGGCAACAGGGTCGCGGCGCGAACCCTGTCCACCTTCAGAGGCGTCAGGCCATTATTAAGGGCTACGATATGAGATTTATGACTGACGAGTTTGGTTTGCATACGCGCCGTTATGGAAAGATTGTTGACGTTGGTTGCAGGCGAAAGCGGTGTCGCCGCTACCGCTTTGCCACCGCAGTCCAAAATGTCGCGGCATCGGCCACGCGGCCAGGCATATATAAGCATCGAAGATTGGCCATGCCACAAGGTGCCTGCTGCGCAGGCATACAGGGTCGCGGCGCGAACCCTGTCCACCTTCAGAGGCGTCAGGGCGTAACAGCCCCCATCTCAGACTCGCTTAATCCCCCAAAAAACGTTACTCAAGTGCTCACGGAAAAATTGTGGCAATCAACCCATCATTCTGATTAAAAAATTATGAAATTTACCACCGTGTCCTTCAAAACCAAACTCGTCGACGGCATCAAAATATTTTACCGCGAGGCGGGCGATCCCTCGAAGCCGACGGTGCTGCTATTGCATGGATTTCCGACATCGGGCCATATGTTTCGCAATTTGATCCCGCAATTGGCCGATGATTTTCATGTGCTGGCGCCGGATCTGCCGGGCTTTGGATTTTCCGATGCGCCGGGGCATGATGTTTTTGAATACACGTTCGCGAATGTCGCCAAGGTGATGGGCGATTTTGTGGAGCAACTCGGCCTCAAGCGGTTTGCGGTCTATATCTTCGATTACGGCGCGCCGACGGGGTTGCGCATGGCCCTGCGTTTTCCCGAGCGCATCTCGGCGATCATCTCGCAGAACGGCAACGCCTATGTGGAAGGTCTCAGCGATGGCTGGGCGCCGGTGCAAACCTATTGGAAAAATCCCACGCCGGAAAACCGTGACGCCCTCCGCAAGCTCCAGACCCTGGACACGACGCGCTGGCAATATTATCACGGCGTGACGAACCCGGAGGAACGCATCGCGCCGGAGGCGATCGCGCTCGACCAATTGCTGCTGGACCGTCCGCAAAGCGCGGAAATCCAGCTCGACCTGATCGGCGATTACAAAAGCAACGTGGAGCTGTATCCGAAGTTTCAAGAATTTTTCCGCAAGTTCCAGCCGCCGACGCTGGCGGTGTGGGGCAAGCATGATCCGTTCTTCCTGCCTGCCGGCGCGGAGGCGTATCGCCGGGATAATCCGGCGGCGAAGGTCGTCTTCTACGATACCGGCCATTTTGCGCTGGAAACGCATGCCGCCGAGATCGGCGCGGAGATCCACGCTTTTCTCATCGCCCATCTGAAAGCCTGAACCATTTATAAATTATGAGCCAGACCCATTCCCAGCCGGAAGAATACGACATCATCATCCTCGGCAGCGGTGAAGGCGGTAAATTTCTCGCGTGGACTTTTGCGCGGCAGGGCAAACGCGTCGCCGTCGTGGAACGGAAGCTCATCGGCGGGGCGTGCCCGAACATCGCCTGTCTGCCGAGCAAGAACATCATCCACAGCGCGAAGGTGGCGTCGCATATTCGCCGGGGCGCAGAATTCGGGATCACGACCGGTGATTTTCAAGTCAACATGACCGCCGTGCGTGATCGCAAGCGCAAGATGGTGGAAGGCCTGGTCAAGATTCACGTGGATAATTTCAAATCCAGCGGCGCGGAGCTGATCATGGGCACGGGGCGTTTCATCGGGCCCAAGCTGCTCGAAGTCGCCTTGAATGACGGCGGCACCCGGCGGTTGCACGGGGCCAAGATCGTCATCGGCACCGGCAGCCGCGCGACGATCGAGCCGGTTCCGGGATTGATTGAAGCCAAACCGTTGACGCACATCGAAGCGCTGGAACTCGATCATGTGCCCGGTCATCTGATCATCTTGGGCGGCGGCTACATCGGCCTCGAGTTTGCGCAGGCGATGCGCCGCTTCGGCAGCGAGGTCACGGTCATCGACCGCAATGAACGCCTGACGCCGCGCGAAGACGCCGACGTGACCGCCGGTCTCACCGAGCTTTGCCAGGCGGAAGGCATCAAATTGGTGCTGAATGCGAAGGTGATGCACGTCACCGGCACCTCCGGTCAGGCGGTGAAATTGAAGGTGAACCAAGGCGGCACGGACATCACCGTGGCCGGCACCGATCTGCTCGTTGCTGCCGGTCGCACACCTAACACCGCCGGTATTGGTCTGGAACTGGCGGGCGTGGAACTCACCGAGCGCGGTCACATCAAGGTCAACGAGCGCCTCGAAACCACCGCGCCCGATGTCTATGCCGTCGGCGATTGCAACGGCGGCCCGCACTTCACCCATATCTCCTTCGATGACTTCCGCGTCGTGCGCGACAACCTCATGGGCAAACCGCATGTGACCACCGGTCGCCAAGCACCCTTCTGCCTCTTCACCGATCCGGAACTTGCCCGCATCGGCCTGAGCGAAACGGAAGCCAAGAAAAAGGGCATCGCCTATCGCCTCGCCAAGATTCCGATGGCGGCGGTCCTGCGCACGCGAACGCTTTCCGAGACGCGCGGGTTTATGAAAGCGCTGATCGATAACCAGAGCGACCAGATCCTGGGCTTCACGGTCTTCGGCGTGGAAGCCGGTGAGATCATGGGTGCGGTGCAGATAGCGATGATCGCGAAGCTGCCCTACACCACGCTACGCGATGCCGTCCTGACCCACCCGACCTTGATGGAAGGCCTGATCGTGCTGTTTGCCACCGTGCCGCCGCAGGCCGGGCAAAAGGGAATTGTTGCCGCAGAATGAGAAAATCTACGATATGCGATTTACGGTACTTGCGTGCGGCCATCTTTCGTCAAAGCCGTGCCACAAGGTGCCGGCTGCGCAGGCGAACAGGGTCGCGACGCGACCCTGCCCACCTTGGCAAACGATGAAAAGTCCCGATGAATAAATCCCTTTAAAAATTTATGGTGTTATGAAGACACGCCTTCCCCTGCGCGAAATTGAATCCATTCAAAATCCGTTCTTAAACCCTGCCCTGCCCCGCGGCGACTTCCGCCGCGCCGTCCTTCACGCCAGACCCGGCGTCGGCGGCTTGGACTGCGAGGCGTTGCGGATGACATTGGCCGCGCGACGCGCATTGTCTGAGATAAGTTTCAATTCCGGCCGCAAGGCCGGATTATCCCCATGCTTCATCACCAACCGGTCCGCATATCCGCGGACAATGGTGAGGATGTTATTAAGCTCATGCGCGACATCGCGGCTAATCTTCAAAGTGGAAGACTCGGACGCAGACGGCTGCGGGTGCAGTGTGGCAAATGACGCTGACCCGGTACCCGGCGTCATCTTCTCATAGATGTTCTCTAGTGACGACATGCCATCCAAATAGCAAGCACCGCGCCAACTTTTTAAATTTCTTTTTGGCCTTATTTTAAAGGCCTGCCATCAAGTGTCCTCCCATTATTTATACGAATGCCATGAACGTGGACAGCGCCGCGCCGCGCGGCCGACGGTGTCAGGTAATACCCTACATTGGGAACCCAAGCGCGGTGCCCGCAATGATTCGCGCTGCCGTCCGCGCTGCAACTCGCGCTGGATTACCGCCGCCGTTTCCGTAGACTGTCCGCCGCAACCGTTAACTGATGAACCTGGCTCTTGAATCTCTCGGCTTGATCGCCGGCAACCGCTCGTTGCCGTTCGAGATCGCCCGCCTTGCCCGCGCCGCGGGCGTGAAACGCATTGTCTGCGTGGCTTTTGAGAATGAAACCGACCCCGCCCTCGCCAAGCTGGTCGATGACATGATCTGGGTCCGCGTCGGCCAGCTCACCAAGACGATCAAGGCCTTCAAGGATCGCGGTGTGACCCAATGTGTCATGGCCGGGCAAATTGCGCCGAAAAACCTCTTCGAACTGCGCCTGGACCTGCGCGCGATGGCCGTTTTTCTCCGGCTGAAGGAAAAAAATGCCCATACGCTCTTCGGCGCCATCGCGGAGGAGTTGCAGAAGGACGGCGTGACGCTGATCGAGGCGACCCCGTGGCTGGAACCCATCATGCCCAAGACCGGTTTTCATCTGGGCCCGAAGCTGTCGGACAAGCAGAAGGAGGATATCGCCTACGGTTTCCAGATCGCCAAGGAGATTTCCCGGCTCGAAATCGGCCAGAGCGTGGTCGTCAAAAACGGCACCATCCTGGCGGTGGAAGGTTTTGAAGGCACGGACAAGTGCCTCACACGCGGCGGCGAACTGGCGGGCAAGGATGGCGGCGCGGTTGCCGTGAAGGTCGCCAAGCCCGGCCACGACATGCGGTTCGACATCCCCTGCTTCGGCTCCAAGACGCTCGAGACCTGCGCGGCGGCCGGCATCGCCGTCCTCGCCGTGGAATCCGGCAAATCCATTTTACTCGACCGCGAAATCTGCGAAGATATCGCCAAGAAAAACAAGATTACTGTGACGACCATTTCCTAAAATTGCCCCTGACACTCAACTCTCAACATCGAACTATCAACTTTTAGAATGCTTACTTCCCACGAACTCCTCGGCTTCATGTCACCCACTTTGGCGAAAGAGATCCTTTCGTTCATCTTCGAATCGGACAAGCCCGCCTACAAGGCCACGCTGACCGCCGTCGCCGAGGCGAAGCACGTCCGCCCCATCTTCCTCGAACGCCAGCCGCGCGACCAGCGCCACGCCACGATGCTCTCGGCATTGACCAAGCCGAATCTCGATGCCGCCGCCGCCGCCTTCATCCGCGCCTGGCTCGTCCAAAAAAATGCGCAGATGCTCATCGATTACCTCAACGCACTGGACATCAAGAATGACAAGGGCGTGGTCGAAGACCTCCCCGCCACCGTGGATGACGCCAAGCTCAAAGCCGCCGTCGAACTCCTGCTCGGCAAATATCCGCACGAAGTCGTCGCCGTCTACTTGAACGCCTTCAACGACCTCAACGGCGCCGGCTGGCCCAACCTGAAAGCCATCCTGGAAAACGACACCCGCCTCCAGCTCGGTGGCCACGCTTAAGGCTTCGACTCATTGGCTAAACAGCAAACGTAGGTTCACCAAGATGCCCGTCCATGAAAATTGAAGCACTCCATATCGGCATGGCCGTCCGCCATCCGCAATACGGCTTGGGCACCGTCAGATCCATTTCCGAACTCACCGCCGATATCCAGTTCAGCGATGCCAAGCGCACCATTGAACCTTCCGCCGCCGGCCTGCAACCCGCCGATCCCCACGCCTCCGTTAACGGTTTGGAAGTCCCCCTCAAACAGTTTGTCGAACAGACCGTGGATGCCGCCATCACCAAGCTCGGCCTCCAGCCGCCCGATTCCACCGTCTCCCAGCTCGGCCTCCGCTGGCACGCCGGCAAAATCGTGATGCACCCCGCCGACGTCTCCTTGCAGACCAAGGAAGTCCCGCTGGAAGTCTTCTTTCACAAGATTGTCATGGTCCGCAACAACCTCCGCGTCCTCGAACAAAAGATCAACGCCCACGAAAAACTCACCGACGGCGAAAAAGTCGAGTTCCAGCAATACATCACCAAAAGCTACGGCTCCCTCACCACCTTCAACGTTCTGTTTAAGGACAAGGAAGACCAGTTTTGACAAGCATGGCACAGGCTGACGGAACAGTTTCGGTTTGCCCGCAGCACCCATGGGCTAATGGTGGTAGGGCGCGTCGCTCCGCGCGCGCCGCGCCTGCAACCGCATCATACTACCACCAACGACGCTCATCACGCCGTTTTAAATTCGCGTCAATTCGTGAAATTCGCGTCAAACAATTCCCCTCACCGCTTCGCCTGCAAATGCGCCTCCACAAACCACAGCCATTTGTCGATGCCCCGGGAGATTTCCGTGAACAGATCCGCCGTGTCCGCGTCCCCGGCCTGTGACGCGGTATCAATCGCCTTCCGCACGCCGCGCCCGAAAACCGCCAACACTTCCGACAACGCCTCCACATGCGCGATGCCATCGGAGATCGTCAAAGGATAAGACGGCAGCTTTGTCGCCGTTGCCACTGCACCTATGGTCCCTTTGGCGATGCCGCCCAGTTGCACCGCGCGCTCCGCGACCTCGTCCACATACGAAGCCACGTCCTCATTGATGTCATCAAACAGCTCGTGCAACGCGATGAAATGCGGCCCCTTCACGTTCCAATGCGCCTGCTTCGTCTGCAACGACAGGTCGATGACGTTTGCCAGCTCCTGGTTCAGCAGTTCGATCATCGCCCCGCGCGTTTTTTCCGAAAGATCATTTTTAGTTTTGTAAGCAGTAGATTTCATAGGATGCCTGTTCAAGTGATGTGCTGTCTGTT
Organism: Verrucomicrobiia bacterium; assembly: GCA_035943555.1. GTDB lineage: Bacteria > Verrucomicrobiota > Verrucomicrobiia > Limisphaerales > UBA11358 > UBA11358. Next base: position 15,672 of record DASZCA010000174.1, on the reverse strand, counting down.
CAATGGCGCCATAGGGCGCCGGCCGCAGTGTGCCATGCCCGCGAGAAAAAGCCAGATGGCAAGAAACGTATTGGACATCCGCCCCGCTCTGCCTGACAGTTCCCAACAGGATGCCGGCCGCCCGGCGGCCAGCAAACGGACGGCGGCCCGGAAAATATCGGCCCCATGAACAACCAAACTACAGGAATATAATATGCAAATTGGAATGATCGGACTTGGCCGGATGGGTGCGAACATGGTTCGCCGCCTCATCAAAGGAAAACACACCTGCGTCGTCTATGATCGCTCCGCCGACGCCGTCAAACAATTGGTCACCGAAGGCGCCACCGGCGCCAACACGCAGGCCGATTTCATCAAACAGCTTCAGCAGCCCCGCACCATCTGGCTGATGGTGCCCGCCGGCGTCGTCGATCACGCCATCGCCGACCTCCTGTCCTTGCTTGCCTCGGGCGATACGATCATCGACGGCGGCAATTCCTATTACGTCGATGACATTCGCCGCGCCAAGGAACTCGCGGCCAAAGGCATTCACTATGTGGATGTCGGCACCAGCGGCGGTGTCTGGGGCCTGGAACGCGGCTATTGCATGATGATCGGCGGGGAAAAAGAAGTGGTCCACCGCCTCGACCCCATCTTTGCCACGCTGGCCCCGGGCCTCGGCGATGTTCCGCGTACGCCGGGACGTGACAAGATCACCGGCACGGCCGAGCAAGGCTACCTCCATTGCGGAGAAAATGGCGCGGGCCATTTCGTCAAGATGGTCCACAACGGCATCGAGTACGGCATGATGGCGGCCTACGCGGAAGGATTCGGCATCCTGCGCGAAGCTAACGTCGGCAAAAAGAAACAAGACTTCGACGCCGAGACCACGCCGCTCCGCGATCCCGAACATTACCAGTACGATCTCAACGTGGCGGACATCTCGGAAGTGTGGCGGCGCGGCAGCGTCGTCGCCTCTTGGCTCCTTGATTTAACTGCCGGCGCGCTCGCCGGGGATCCCAACCTGGCCAAGTTTGGCGGTCGCGTTTCCGATTCCGGCGAAGGTCGCTGGACCATCAAAGCCGCCATTGATGAAGGCGTCCCCGCGCCCGTGCTCACCGCCGCCCTCTACGCCCGCTTCTCCTCGCGCGGCGCGGCGGATTACCAGAACAAGGTTCTCTCCGCCATGCGTTTTGGTTTCGGCGGCCATCTCGAAAAATCGGAAAAATAAACCGTCGCTATGACTGCCACCCATTCTGACGCGCTGGTATTTTTCGGGGCCACCGGCGATCTCGCGTACAAAAAGATCTTCCCGTCGCTGCAATCCATGATCAAGCGCGGCAACTTGAACGTGCCCGTCATCGGCGTGGCCAAGGCCGGTTGGAATCTCGACCAGCTCAAGGCCCGCGCCAAGGATAGTCTGGAAAAACACGGCGGTCTCGATCCCGCCGCCTTCGAAAAACTGTCCGGCCTGCTGCGTTATGTGGATGGCGATTATAACGACGCCACAACGTTTCAAAAATTGCGCCAAGAACTCGGCCAGGCGCAATGCCCCGCCCACTATCTGGCCATCCCGCCCAGCGCCTTCGCCACCGTCGTGGAGCAGTTGGCCAAAGCCGGCTGCACCGAAAACGCCCGCGTGGTCATCGAAAAACCGTTCGGTCGCGACCTGCCCTCCGCCCAATCGCTGAACCAGATCCTCCTGAAAGCCTTCACCGAATCCTCCATCTTTCGCATCGATCACTATCTCGGCAAGAAACCGGTGCACAACATGCTTTTCTTCCGGTTTGCCAATTCCCTGTTGGAACCGTTCTGGAACCGGCAAAACGTCGAGAGCGTGCAGATCACCATGGCGGAAGATTTCGGCATCCAGGGGCGCGGCGCATTCTACGATCAGGTCGGCACCGTGCGCGACGTCATGCAAAACCATCTGTTCCAAGTCCTGACCAACCTCACGATGGAACCGCCCGTCCGTACCGACAGCGAATCCATCCGCGATGAAAAGGTCAAGGTGCTGAAAGCCATCAAGCCGCTCGACCCTCAAAACTTGATCCGCGGCCAGTTCCGCGGCTATAAATCCGAGCCCGGCGTCGCCGCCGATTCCCGCGTCGAAACCTTCGCCGCCTTCAAATTGGAGATCGATTCCTGGCGCTGGCATGGTGTTCCCTTCTACCTGCGCGCCGGCAAAAACCTGCCCGTCACCTGCACGGAAATCCTCGTCCGCCTGCGCCAACCGCCGACCATGTATGAGAACTACCCCTTGATGGCCAATTCCTGCCGTCTGCGCATGAGTCCGGATGTCGCCTTCGGCATCACGCTGAACACCGTCGATGCTGACGATGAAAAGAAATGCAACCAGGTGGAGATCGTCGGCGGTCGCGTCCCGAAAGCCGATGAAATGGACGCCTACGAACGCGTGCTCGGCGACGCCATGGCCGGCGACCCCACGCTATTCGCCCGGGAAGATTATGTGGAAGAAGCCTGGCGCATCGTCGATCCCGCCCTGCAAGCCACCACACCCGTATTCGACTACGAACCGCACACCTGGGGTCCAGCCATCGTGGAAGAAAAAGTCCGCCCCGAAGGCGGCTGGCACAATCCGGTTGTGAAATGAGCGCACGCAAAAACAACATTGCGCGCAAACCATCGTTTATTAGTGGTCGGGCAACACTGCAAACCATTGCAATACTTCCACCTCTTCCAAAGAGTTTTAAATGCGAGCTGGCGCGTTCTGACGAACAAGTCAAAATGATGAATTACGTTGATGGTGACAAAAAGCGGTTCGAGCAGGTTAATAAGACGGGACAGCTTGAGATTGAAATTTACCGGCGGGACTTAAGCCTGATATGGGAACTATATCCACATGCAAAAACTTACTTCCAATCGAAGCTTGACCTACGGAAGCCTGTTGTAAATCCAGACACATTTTATGATTGGAAGGAGGAAGGGTTCAAAATGATCAACAAACGAAAATGTCAAAAATTTGTTGGAAGAGAACCAGAAAGCCGCTGGCCATATGACGATGCACGGGAGATTTGTTTCGTAGATGTCCAGACGGGAATGCGTCGTCGTGCCATTACGTTCAACCCGGCTGGAACACAATGTTTAACTGTTGATTGGTTAAACGCCGAGGTTGGTTCGCAGCCAAACGCTGTTTTTGAGATACCTCCAAATTTTAAAAGGGTGTATCGCAGATATTACGATGCCTGACCGGAGGACGGACTGTACTGCATTTCAAATCCACCGCAATTTGCCGTAAATTTTCCGCAGGTTTGGCTTATCTGGCGCAACGTGTCGCCTTCTGTTGAAGATTGAGAAATGGTGCGCGCTGCAGGTTTCGAACCTGCGACCCCTACCGTGTGAAGGTAATGCTCTACCACTGAGCTAAGCGCGCGTCCCCTGACGGACGGTCAGACTAGAAAATTTTGACCACCGCAGCAAGGTTTTTTGATCCGGCTAGGGAATGATAGGCGGATGGTATTCGTCCGTTCCACGCTCAAAGCTCAGGAAATAATCCCTCTGTCTGACCCATTGGGCATGGCCATCACAAAAAGACACGTTCCCGCCGGCCGCGCCATGGTTATCGCCCGGGTCGGGATAATTATCGTTTTTACGCGTCGGGTCGCCCGCCACATTATCATCAGCATCATAGCTGATCCAGATGTCCGAGGTGCCGCCCACTTGTCCCTTGATGTCAATCGTTATGGACTGGTAGGGGTAGGTGGCGCAAACTTTGTCGGTCTTGCGCGTACCGTGGTAAGGCAGGTTGGGGTTGAGAGTGCCGCCGAAAAGTACTGAATTTAAGTAGCCTGACACTTCGTAGCTGCTGCCGAAGGCTCCATTTTTGCCCCCGGCATTGGTCACCAAGTCTGTGACGTAGGTCGTGCCACCGTGAATCCGCTCGGCGTAGGTACCGACGCCGGACTGGTTGTAGGTGTATTTGGGATCAACCATCCCGGACGTGATGGCAGCCGTGTTGGACCGGACTTCGTTCAACGTTGATTGGCAGGCGAAAGACTTGATGGCCGGCACATACGTCGGATAGAGCCAGTTCATGTCATCGTCGGCATAATTCATCGCGCCGGTGTAGGCTCCCGCCGGATCATCACCCTGAAACAACTGGCTGCCCAGCGCTATCTGCTTTTCGTTGTTTAAACAGCCGATCCGTTTGGCACGCTCCTTGGCACTCGCCAGCGCAGGCAACAGCATCGCTGCCAAAATCGCGATGATCGCAATGACCACCAGCAATTCAATGAGGGTGAAAGCACGCGCGTGTGCCATCCGTTTTTGCATCTTCATATACCTTGTTTCACCGGTGATTTACCGGTTCAAAACATGTACCATATTTTGCCGGTCACAGTAAAGAATTTCCGCACGGCCAAAATTTGATTTGTCCCCGCTAAAAATTCCGTCAACCCTTCCCCGGTGAGCCTGCTCGCGGTAAAAAATCTGAAAGTCCATTTCCCCGTCAAACCGGGACTGTTCCGCCGTGCTCACGAAACCGTCAAGGCGGTGGATGGCGTCAGCTTCGAGCTCGCACCTGGCGAAACTCTCGGCCTCGTGGGCGAAAGCGGTTGCGGCAAATCCACCCTTGGCCGCGCCATTCTGCGCCTCGTAGAACCCACCGCCGGTGAAATTTTTCTCGCCGGCGAAAACATCACGCGCTTGACCGGCGCGGCATTGCGCGCCCGCCGTCGCAAGTTCCAGATGATTTTCCAAGACCCGTTCGGCTCCCTCAATCCGCGTTTCACCGTCGAGGACATCGTTGGTGAAGCGCTGGACATCCATGGCTTGACCGACAGTTCCTCCGCCCGGCGCAAGCGCATCGCCGAATTGTTGCAGGCTGTCGGCCTCGATGCCGCCTACGCGCAACGCTATCCGCATGAATTTTCCGGCGGCCAGCGCCAGCGCATCGGCATCGCCCGCGCCCTTGCGGTGGAACCGGAACTCATCATCTGCGATGAACCCGTGAGCGCACTCGATGTTTCCGTGCAGGCCCAGATCATTAATCTGCTCCGCGATCTCCAAGAACAGCGCGGCCTCGCCTACCTCTTCATCGCGCACGATCTCGCCGTGGTCGAACACATCAGCCATCGCGTACTCGTCATGTATCTCGGCAAGATCGTGGAATCCGCCGGGGCCCGCGAACTCATCCGCTCACCGCAACATCCCTACACGCAAGCCCTCATCTCCGCCGTGCCCGAGGTGGATCCGGATTCAAAACGTCAGCGCATCCTGTTGCCGGGCGACGTCCCCTCGCCCATCCATCCGCCGGCCGGCTGCCCGTTCCATCCACGCTGCCCGATCGCCGAAGCCCGTTGCCGCACGGAGCCGCCTCCGCTGCGCGAATTGGGGCAGCACCGTTCCGCCGCCTGCCATCTGGCCGGAACAAAGATTGAATCTGCCGCGCCCCTGCGCTAACAATCAAGCTGTTCACGCCCATGAAGGCCGCCCACTCCAACCCGCGTCCGCGCCGCGCATTCACTTTGATTGAACTGCTCGTGGTCATCGCCATCATCGCGATCTTGGCGGCGATGCTGATGCCGGCCCTGAGTCGCTCCAAGGAGGCGGCCAAAAAAATCTCCTGCCTGAACCGGTCACGCCAGCTTGGCATTTCCATGCTCATGTATGTAGATGACAGCGGCGGGTATTATCCGCCCCGGACCTTCACCAACACCTGGCCCCTTCTCCTCCAGGACGGTTTCGTGAATCTCACCATGCTGCAATGCCCCAGCGATGCCCCCAACCCGGCCAGTTTCACCAACAGCCCCACGCCCGCCGAACAGGCGCCCCGCTCCTACATCGTCAATGGCTGGAACGATTATTTTAAAGACCGCGTCACCGACTTCTCATCCTGGTATGAGTATGGTGATTCCGGCCTGACCATGCCCCAGAATGCCGTCCGCCTGCCCAGCGATACCGTCGTCTTCGGTGAAAAAGCCTACGAATGGGCGGACTATTACATGGACTATGAGGAAAACGACGACCTCGAAAAGCTTGATCAAAGCAAACATTCCAGCGGGGATAAGAAAGGTGCCGGCGGCGCAAATTACGCCTTTGCCGATGGCAGCGCCCGCTTCCTAAAATTCGGTCTCGTCCTGAGCCCGCTCAATCTCTGGGGCATCACCGACCCCGTGCGCAATAACGCCCTTTTTCAGTGACGATCGCCGTCATCCGGATCATTTCCCATCCGGCATTTTGCCCACGTCAAAATCATGCTGCCCCGTGATTTTTCCCTTGCCGGTGATCAGCAGGCAATAAGTCACATTCGTCTCCAGCGGTTGCGGCCGGGCGCCCTTGATGGCGGCATGCATCCCGTTGATAAATTGTCCGTAATGAAATTGTTTCACCGGCACCGAATTGGAATCCGATATCAGGTGCCATAGCGGTACGGCGTTCTGGTTCGTCGCATAGACGGCGGCTTCCACCACCCGCAGCTCGGTCAGGCTCACCTGCCGGTTGATGCCGAAGATCAGGCTCGGCAGCGCGCCGCCCCGTAACAGGCGCGGACGCAGATTGCGGCTCGTATGGAATATCTGTACCGTCTTCGGCTGGAACCAGTCCGTGAAAAAAACCACGTACACGCCGGCCAGAACGACCGCCGCGACGATGAGCATTATGTTCTTTTTTGTCATAGAAATCTTTAAAACCTGTAACGCCACGCTCCTGAGAAGCGTCGATTCAGGGGAACAGACGCAATTGGGACGCCGTTGGTTATGAAAAATATTCGAAGCCAAAACAAAGACGGACGCAAACAAAATGTTTGCCTCCCTGCCGCCTTCACACTCATTGAGTTGCTGGTGGTGATCGCCATCATTGCCATCTTGGCCGCCATGCTTCTTCCGGCCCTGAGCCGCGCCAAGGAAAGCGGCCGCCGCATTTTCTGCACGAACAACCTGCACCAGCTCGGCCTCGCGTCGCAGATTTACCTCGGTGATAACGGCGGGGTCTATCCACCGCGTGGCGGCACCAGCCGCTGGCCCGATCGCTTTTACGAGGACTACGGTAAAAGCGTCAAAACGCTCCTCTGCCCGACGGACCTGCTGCTGACCAATGCCCCGGCCACGGGTGCCGTCTCCAATAACATCGCCGATGCCGCCAATCGTAGCTATCTCATCAACGGTTGGAATGATTACTTTTTGGATAGCTTGGGATCGGACGTATTTTACGCTCAGTATATGGGCACCGGATATCCCGATGGTCTCAAGGAAAACGCCGTGGTTTTCCCCAGCGATACCGTCCTGCTGGGTGAGAAATACAGCCAGGCTTCCGATTACTATATGGATCTGCTGGAAGGTTCCGGCAATGACGTCGAGATGGTTGCCGAACAATCCCGGCACGGTGGCAATGGCCGGGCGGCGGCGATCGGCGGTTCCGGCGGTTCCAATTACGCTTTCACGGATGGCAGCGCCCGCTACGTCAAATATCCCGGCGCGTTTTATCCCATGAACATCTGGTGCATCAGCGCGGCGAACCGCAGCAATCCAACTTACGTCCATAATTTTTAAACAAATATCTTGGGCGGCCACAAATTTCAGGTTGCAAACCGGCTGCGCCATGGCATCCTGTCCGGCCTCAAGAGTCGGGGCGTAGCGTAGTCTGGCTAGCGCGCTTGTTTCGGGTACAAGAGGTCGTGAGTTCGAATCTCACCGCCCCGACCATTTTTCTTGAGGATTCCCCACGGCCCTTGGATTTCCTGTCCAAAATTCCTTCTTCCTTGTCCGGCACGTTATTATCCGGCCCGTTATCACCGCATGATTGTGCAGCTTGCATCCCCGCTCCATCGCCCGCAGAATTCTGCCATCCAAAACCCCATGCAAAAACCCGCGCTTTCCTTCTGGCAGATCTGGAACATGAGCTTCGGCTTCCTTGGCATCCAGTTCGGCTGGGGCTTGCAGATGGCCAACATGAGCCCCATCTACAAATACCTCGGCGCCGAGGATTCGCAGATTCCGATGCTTTGGCTCGCCGCCCCCCTTACCGGCTTCATTATCCAGCCCATCATCGGCGCCCTGAGCGACCGCACTTGGGGTCCGCTCGGCCGCCGCCGCCCCTATTTCCTCGTCGGCGCCATCCTCAGTTCCCTTGCCCTCATCGCCATGCCCAACTGCAGCACCCTCTGGATGGCCGCCGGCCTCCTCTGGATTCTCGATGCCAGCATCAACGTCAGCATGGAACCCTTCCGTGCCTTCGTCGCCGACAAATTGCCCGAGCAGCAGCGCGGCAGCGGTTTCGCCATGCAAAGCTTTTTCATCGGCGTCGGCGCGGTCGTCGCGGGAATGCTCCCGTACATCTTGAAGAACTGGTTCCACGTCAGCAGCGAAACCACCCTCGGCAACTCCATTCCGCCTAATGTAAAAATTTCGTTCTACTGCGGCGCCGTGGCTTTTCTGTGCGCCGTCCTGTGGACCATCTTTTCAACCAAAGAATATCCCCCGGAAAACTTGGAAGAATTCCGTCGCAGGAAAACTCAGACCGCCGGCCTCGGCGCCTTCATCGGGGAAATCGTCTCCGCCATTCGCGAAATGCCCTGCACTATGCGCCGGCTTGCCCTCGTTCAATTTTTCACCTGGCTCGGTCTCTTTTGCATGTGGCTGCATTTCTCCAACGCCGTCCCGGTGGTGTTTGGCAGCAGCGATCCCAAATCTGACCTCTTCAAACGCGGTGCCGAATGGGCCGGTGTTTGCTATTCATTAAAAGACGCCGTGACCTTCATCGCCGCCTTCGGCCTGATGCTCGCCGCACGGAAATTCGACCGTCGCCGTATCCACGGCATTTGCCTCGCGCTCGGCGGCCTCGGCCTGCTCGCCGTCGGCTTCATCCACGGCGAGGAACAAAAATATTGGCTCCTGCTGGCCCTGGCATTCGGCGGCGTGGCGTGGGCCAGCATCCTCTCCATGCCGTACGCGATCCTCGCCGGCGCGTTGCCGGCGGAACGCATGGGCGTCTATATGGGCATCTTCAATTTCTTCATCGTCCTGCCCGAGATCCTGGCCGCGCTGACCTTTGGTCCGCTCGTAAAAAACTATCTCGGCGGCAACCTCGTTTATGCCGTGATGGCCGGGGGTGTTTTCATGCTCCTCGCCGCCGCCCTCGCCCAATGGGTCAAACCTTCTGCGGCAACTAAGGCAGGTTAACCGTCTCCGGCAAATTAGGGCATTTTTAAAAAACTATGCCGCAGAGTTGGATGTTGAATGTTGGGCGTTAAGTGTTTTTGAAATAAGGCTACCGTCTTAATTGAGCCGTCTTGGCGCAATTCATGCCAAAACCCTTCCCCAATCCGTGTTGATCCGTGTCCATCCGTGGTTAGATTGTCTTCAATTCCCCCTCGTCTTCCCAATCAACTCCGCTTCACGCTCCCGCGAAAATAACGGCGCCTCTTCCCACCCTGCGATCGCCTTTCGCACATCCTGGATTGTCTCCTCGGATGCCGTCAGCATCAACCCCGCCGCCCGCGCCTTCTCGTTATTCAAGTCCATCAGCGCGCTATACTGGCCACGTTCCGGCCGAAAAATCGGCAGCTCAAATTGTGCGACGCCCGCCGCTAGAATGATTTCCTTCGGCACCCACACGACATCTTTCGCTCCTAACATCTCGATGAACTCCGTCCATGTGAACCGCGGCCCCGCCACATTAAAAGCCCCTCCAGCTTTCTTTTCGATCACTGACATCACAAACCACGCCAGATCACGCGCATCGATCACCTGCACATGATCGCTGCCATCACCCGGCGCCAGCATCTCCCCGCCCTGTCCTGCGCGCCGCACCCAGTACGGATAACGCCCCGTCGGATCATACGGCCCCACCACGATCTGCGGACGCAACAACGTAGCCCGCTTTCCGTAAATGTTCTGGATCAAGTCTTCGCAAGTCACCTTCAGCCGGCCATACGTCTCGCCATTGACCTCCGTCACGTCTTCGCTGATAGGTTCCATCCGCGGCAAATCTTCCCGCACCGGGCGCTTCTGCGTATCACCATAAACACTCGCCGTGCTGATGAAGACATAGCGCTTGACCCGCTCCCGCAACATCTCCGCGCTCGGCCGCACCTGACGTGGCGTATAACCGCTCACATCCACACAAGCATCCCACTTGCGGCCTGCCAGCGCCTTCAGACCTTCAGCGCCCGCGTCACGATCCCCCGTCAGCCGTTCCACCTGCTTTGGCAATTCATCACGGTTTCGACCTCGTGTCAGAATGCTCACACTATGCCCCGTCTTCAGCAACGTCTCCACGATATGCCGCCCGACAAACCGGGTGCCGCCCAAAACCAAAATGTTCATGCCCGCATTTTGCCCCCGTCCCTCCTAAGATTCACCTCAAAAGTTCATTATCACAAAGCGCCTTCAAATTATTGCATCTCCCCGTTATGCTTAAACGAACTCCCGCTCAAAACAACGCGAAGCGTCTTGGAATGCGGCAGTCCTCTGCCGCTTTCCTGAAGATATTGCCATTCAACTCGCGCCCAAATGGAAAATCAAAAATTACCGGATCGCACCGAACACCATAGTCGGCCAGTGACGCTTGGCGTTTTTTGGAGTTTGGATGTTGGACGCTCGGACTTTCCCCCTCACTTCGCCGCCGTACTGGCCGGCACCGCCCGATGCCACATGCGCCAGCCGAAACCGTCTAATTGGAAACGCGGCAGGTCTCCCGCCCCGGTGTCAGAGACGCCGGAGATAATCACAGGTTTAAACTCTGCCGCATCCAAATTCTTTACCGTGCCGCTCACCGGCCGGTTCGATAGATTGATCACGACCACAAACTGGTCATGGCCATCGCCCCGCTGAAAACTCACCACTTTAGAATCTTCCGAATTTTCCAGCCACGTCACCTCGTCACTGCGGAAGGCCCCGTATTGCTTCCGCAACTGGATCAGGTCGTGGTAGACCTTCCGCAACTGCGGCCGTTCCTTCGGGTTCCAAAAAATGTTCAGCTTGTCGAACAGCGCCGGGTCGCCGGACTCCGTCGCGTCGCCCACTTCCATCCCGTTATAGATCAGCGGCACGCCGTCCAGCGTGAACATCAGCGCCGATGCCGCTTCCGCCCCGTTCACCCCGTACCGCGCCACCGCCCGCGCCTCGTCGTGATCATCGCTCATGCGCATGTGCAGGGCCCCTTTCGGGAACTGCCGCCGGCTGTCTTCCCACGATTGCCGGATCTTCGTCGCCGGTGCGTTGTGCATCAAAACATCGTTCATCGTTCCCAGCAAAGGCCACGAATAATCGATGTCAAACGCGTTGACCAGCAGCTCCGGCTTGCTCGCTTCCGCCAGCATCATGACATCCGGCTTAACTTTGATGATCTCGGCGCGAGTTTGTTCCCAAAAATCTGTCGGCACCATGTACGCCACGTCGCAACGGAACCCGTCCACGTCCGCCTCCTTGATCCAATACTTCAGCATCGCGATCATATACGCGCGCAACTCGGCCCCTTTATAGTTCAATCCCGCCACATCCGTCCACGAGGGCACCGGGGGAATGACGTTACCGGCCGTATCTTGCTTGTAAAAATCCTTGTTCGTCATCATCACGCTGTCCCACGCTGTGTGGTTCGCCACGATATCCATGATGACCTTCATGCCCCGCTCATGCGCCCCCGCCACCAGCTTCTTGAAATCATCCAACGTCCCGTAGTTCGGGTCGATCGCGTAATAATCCCTGATGGAATACGGGCTGCCAAAATCCCCCTTGCGAAACTTTTCCCCGATCGGATGGATCGGCATCACCCACAGGATTGATACGCCCAGCGTATGCAGTTCATCCAGCTTCGCCGTCACCCCTGCCAGGTTCCCGGCCGCAGAAAAGTCCCGCGGAAAAATCTCGTAGATCGTCCCCGACCGCAGCCATTCCGGCGATGTCCGTGCCGTTGCACCGGAAACATCCTGGTCCGCGCGCAACGGCGTTGAAAAACAGGTGACGCCGAGGAGGACTGCGTATAAGAATTTAATTGGACCGGTACGGTTCATGTGTTCAATGAAAATTCGGAGATTCCGCGTCGTTTATCAAGCAGCCAGCGCGGTTAATTTTGCGGGGTATGATCGTCAAACCAGGTTTGGTCCGCCGCGTTCGCATGACTGGCATTGGCCACATACGAGCCGGCCGTGGTGACCTGAACCACGCCCATCTTCATCTTGTAAAGTTCCGAGTGGCCGTCCGCAAATGAAATGCCGCTCGCCCCGCTGTGATTGCTCGCCGGCAACTCCATGAAGTTCGGTGACACGGCTCTGTCGCGGCAATAATACATGGCTCCATCGTCAATGCTGTCCGGGTGTTGGTCTAGAAACAGGAAGGAATCCGTCGGGCCCGGCGTGTGGAAATCGGACATTTTTCTCACATTGTAAAACCATGACGAGGTGCCATAAAACTTGATGCCGCCGCCGATGGCCGCATCCATCGCACAACTGCGGTCGCGGTTTACAAAGCCCGCCCCCCGCTGCGCGGCGCTGAGATAACTATCACCTGGGCAATGAAAAATCGCCGTGTTTTTGGCGATATAATCGCCCATGGAAGACAACTGGCTGTTGATGATGAACTGGACGTTTGTATTGTAAGCCTCGGTTCCCCAAGTCATGTACGATGCTTGCGAACTATACACCCAGCTTGGCGTCGTCTGCACCCCCGTGGCATTGCGGTCGCCGTTATAGGCCAGCGTGTCCGCATTATCATTGGCATACATGTGCCACGCCAGCGTCAGTTGCTTGTAATTGTTCAGGCAGCTGATGGCCTGCGCCTTTTTCTTCGCCGCCGCCAGCGCCGGCAGCAGCATCGCCGCCAAGATCGCGATGATCGCGATCACCACCAGCAGTTCGATGAGCGTGAACCCCGCGCCCGCCCTGCGGGCCTCACTTTTTGCAGACAAAGATTTCATCATGTTCCTCTCGTACCAGCCTTACGGCTTGATCAACCGGAAAAAGCCCGTGCCTTTCGTCGTCGGGATGTTCGCCGAACTCGCGCCGTCCGTGCTGGTCACGTCCACCCATGCCCCGCTGATAAGGTTCGTACGCGATTGCAGATGCACCCCGCGTATGCCCAGCCAGTTGATCGGCAGGGTGCCGCCTACCGGTTTGCTGACCGTCAGGTTGCCAAATAGCGGCTCCGTTGCCGCCGCCGGATTCGTCCGCTGCAAGCCGAAGATGTCCAACGGGAAGTTATAAGTACTGGCTGCGGCCGAGGTCCGGATGAAACGCAGGTGGTTCACCGCAAAACCCGCCTCGTTGTCGATGTTGGTGTTGCTGAAGCTGCCCGCGTTGCGCAGGATGCCATACTTGTAAGTCACCTGCACCGGGTTGCCCGCGGGAACCACAAACGACAGCGAATACGTCAATCCCGTGTCCGTGTCACGGTTCATGATGTTGCCCGGGTAATCAAGTTCGATGGTCGCATCGTCAAAGTGGCTCATCACCGGAAACGCTGGAGAAGTGAAATCACCGTCCACCATTACCCGGTCGGTGTCCGGATTAAACGGGACGCCGAAACGGTCAATAGCGTTTGTCATGTTGACCTGGAAAGTCACCGTCGTGGCCACCAGCAGTACATCGCTCGGACTGCGATCATTCCATGACACCAACGGATTGGTCACGGCCATGTTGCCCAATGTGAAGAACCGGTTGCCGCCACCGGTGCTGGCCGGCGATTCATAGATTGTCCCACTGTCACCACCGGACGGGTTGATCACGAATTTATACTGCTCCAGCGCCCCCGGCGCATTGCGATCGACATACGTGCCGCTGTAAATATTCGAAGCCGCGCCGCTCAACGACGGATTGTTGGTCAGCATAAAGCCACGCGAACCCACGCCGAAAGAATTCGTCTGGAACGTTCCCGCACAGCCAACCGTGTCACCGTTAGCCGGATTCAACTGGCCGGTCGCCAATGGCACCGACATGTCCACCGAGAATGTGATCGGTGTCGAAGCATAGGTGCTGACCCCGCTGAAATATGCCAGCGGCAACGTTGCCGCATTCGTCGGCGTCACCAGCGAACGGTCGGCGCCGTCCTCATACGTCGTGCCCGTGCCACCGGGTTCGATCACATATTTATATTGCGTGACCGTGCCGGGATAGTTGTAGTCGATATACGTCGCCGAATAGATGTTCGAAGCATTGCCGCTCAATGTCGGATTGTTCGTCAGGGGCCCCGGCGGGAAATTGGCCGACCAGCGCGGCGTCTCAAAAGAACCCGAAACCGTGACCAGATCACCCGCGCTCGGGTTAAAATGACCCAAGTAAATCTGCGGCCCCATATCGATTTGGAAGGTGATGTAATTTGTCGTCGAGCTCGGGTTCGCCGGCACGTTGTCGAAATAAACCAGCGGCAGCACCTGCCCGCCGGCTACGGTTGTCAAAGTGAATGAACGGTTCGGGTCGGAATCATAGTTCGTCGTGTTGTTCGCAATGCTGATGTAGCGAAATTTGTATGTTTCCACCGTGTTGGTCGGGTCCATCACCAGGTAGGTATTGGTATAAATCGAGCTGCTGCCCACTTGCGCAAGCGGAAAATTATCAAAAGTGAACGGATTCGTCTGGAACGATCCGCCGGCGGAAACCAGGTCCGTGCCCGGAACAAAATTCCCCAACGCCGCCTGTTCGGACATGTCCACGCTGAATTTAACCGCATACGTCGGCGCGGGCGGTGCGGCAAAATTGTAAGTCGCAAAGGTCAATTGCTGGAAAGGAAAATAACCTTGCGACCCCGTATCATTCCCCGCAATCGCTTCCGTCGAACGGTAGCCCGTGTCAGAGATATAAGTACCGAAAATCTTGATTGTTTTCGGCGTTCCGCTCGTCAGTCCCAAAAAGCTGGCCGGAAAAGAGAAGGTGAAGGGGCCGGTGCCTGAACCCAGCGGGGCCAGGTTCACACTGCCGATGTAGTTCAGCGAATTGCCACCGCCCGCCGCCAAACCCACCACATCACCAAAATTGTCCGATTTTGGCCCGAGCGCGATGGCAAAGGTCGGTGTAAAACCGTTCGTGAACGTCAACGTGCTGCGTGACGTTCCCCCGTCAAATCCGGAAATTGCCTTGCGCAAACCGTCGTTCCCGTCGCCCAACGTGGCTGTCGAGGAAAAACCACCGGATGCCCCGGTATCCACATAAATGACCAGCACATCGTTCATCGATCCCGACGTCGTTAGCTTGCCGCTGATCGTCGTGCCGTCATCCGTCAACGTCAGCACCCCGGGCCCGACCACTCCGCCGAAACCGGTATTGCCATTCCCGGAATAGTTTGTTGCCCGGGCAGCCGGACTGGTGGCCAGAAAGGCCGTGACCGCCAGCGCGGCGAAAATGATAATCTTGGAAAAGCGGATTGAAGACATGGATATGGTTTTCATGGGAAATGATGACACGTCAGTTGGTCAAATATGGTGTTCGGATTTGTAATAACATACCATCCCCCGCCCATCCTGCTATCGCATCTTTGTGCGGCACACGCAAAAGCGCCCCGCCAATCCCCGGAGCGCGGGCGACCCGCCCGCAAGTTGCTGCCGCATGTTTTATCGACGCAAACCCAAAACATGTAGTATGTTCTTTTTCCGGCGGCATTTCTTGAATGAAATGCCGCTTTAAATTCGGGGCTTTGCTGCCTCCGGATAAACAACAAAAATATCATGATGAATCACTACTGTCCGGTTAAGTTTTTACTGACCGCGATGCAGCTTCGGTAAAACCTGCGGATTTTCGCTGTCTGGTCT
>DASZCA010000173.1:0-8412 GCA_035943555.1 Verrucomicrobiia bacterium | reverse complement strand
TGAATCTTGGAGCTCAACGTGAGCACTTCCTGCTCGCGATTGAGCATGGGCAGGAGCGATTGGAGACGTTCGCGGACGGAAATCATCTCCAACAATTTCTGCCGGTCTTCCAGCGAAAGATTCAGGTTGGCGGCGATGAGGTCGGCGAAGTGGCCGGGATGCTCGGTGTTGAGCGCGGCGATCTTGACCTGATCGGTGAGCGCGGTGGACATCTTGGCGATCTCCTCGAACTGTTTGTGGGCGTTGCGGAGCATCGCCTGCAATTCGACGGAATCCTCGGCGTCATCGCGCAAGAGTTCGTAGTGGGCGCGGAGATAGGGTGCGGCGGGCTGATAATCTTTCAGGCGGATGCGCCAGAGGCCCTCGACGAGGACGCGCGCGGTGCCATCGGGAAATTTCACCATCTTGGCGAGGCGCGAAACGCAGCCGACTTCGTGGAGATCGCCGGCGGCGGGTTCGGGCACCTCGGCATTTTTTTGCAACACGGCACCGAAAAGACGATCGCCAGTGACAAGATCATCGACAAGCTTGAGACTGGGGCCAGTTTCGACGAGCAAGGGGACGACGGCGCCGGGAAAAATGACGATATCGGACAGACCAAGAACGGGGAGGATGTCCGGCAGCGAGCGCGAATTTACCTTCGCCGGTACATCGGATTTGTCACCCGTGCCGAGGATACTGACAAATTCTGTTTCCGCCGAGGTTTTCGTCGTCATGCCATTGATTAGATGCCGCTGCGCCCGGAATGTTCAGGCGTTATTCGCCCTGGGTGATGGGAACTTTTTTGCTTTTGGTCTGGGGTTGACGTGCGGGAGGCACGTCAATGCGTAAAAATCCGTTGACGTAGATCGCCTTCGCCGCGTTCAAATCGTAGCCGGGCGGCAGGTCGAGGACGGTCTCAAAGGGGCCGTAGGTGATCTCCATCACCAGAAAACTGCATTGCGGAGAGCGGCAGCAATCAGGGCGGTTGCCGCTGATGCGGAGGCGGCTGCCATCGACGACAATCTCGAGGCTGTCGCTTTTCATGCCGGCGAGCTCCACTTTTACGACGAGGCCGGACTCGGTGGAGTAGACATCGGTGTTGGGCGCCCAGCGACCGGTGGTGGGTTCACCCGTACCGCCGCCCATCGCCGAGCTGCGCGAGGTGAAATGAATCGTAGAACTGACTTTGGTGACGGCCATGATGATTTATTTCGGATGAATTTGAACCGGTCAGCGGGTGGTGGTCTTTTTAGACGCGGCATCATGGCCGTGGTCACAACCGCAACCGCAGTTGTGCTCATGTTTCTTTTGGCCGGAACTGCGCCACACGAAAACCACCGCAATACCCAAAACCAAGACCAACGGAACAAATTGCTGCCAGTTCATGCTGCCAACATAACTGCTATTGGGAATCACGCAAATGGAATTTTGCGTCTGCGCAGGGGGAGAGGCGTGAGCGGCTTTGTAGAATTTGCCAGATAGGCTTCACGGGAGCAGCCCCCTCATCCTCGCCTTCTCCCCCGAGGGGGAGAAGGAATCCGCAACGGGCGGTTTTGAGTGTCAGGCAACATACGTGGCGTGTCATTTTAATATTTCCTGCAGGACGGCCAAAGCATGATTAAGCATTTGAAATTTTACGGGTTCCGCTTACGCTCCGCGCATGGCCGAACCGTTCCGTCATATTCACCGTGTCAGCTACGCCGAATGCACCGTCGGCGACCATATCTATCACTCGCGTTATCTGGACCTGCTGGAGGCGGCGCGCGGGGAATTCATGCGGGCCAATGGCGGGACCGTCCTGCAATGGCAGGAGCGGGATTGCATCTTTCCGGTGATCGAGGCGCGGTTGCGCTATAAATTTCCGGCGCGGTATGATGATCTGCTGACGATCGAGGTCTGGCCGACGCTGATGGAGCGGGTGCGCTTAAATTTCGGACATCGCGTGCTGAACCAGGCGGGGAAGCTGATCTTGGAAGCCGAGACTTTTCACGCCTGCACGACGCGGGCGGAAAAACCAAGGAGGTTGCCAGAGGAACTGGCAGCCTCCTTAGCCCCACTGCTGGTGGCGGGACAAATTAACTCTTAAAAAACTTGCGACCGGCGGCGGCGGCCAAAGCCAGCGCGCCACAAATGGCCAAGCTGCCGGTGGTGGGTTCCGGCACAGGGACGACCGGGTCAAATGCACTGACACCCAAAATGGCGGCAGTCGGGAATATACCACCGTTGCCCACGTTGCCCTCGTCGTAGGTCAGGGTGATGCTGTCCAGCCGGAGCAGGACGTCTTCTTCCGGGATATCGAAGCCTGCCGTATACAGGGAAAAGGCGCGGCCGGTTTCGCCATTGTATTGATCGAACTGACCCACGCGGCCCATGCTGTTAAAGGTGCCGGAGGCGGACGGGTTATACCAGTTGGCTAGTGTGAAACTTCCAGAGGCGGTGGTGCCGCCGACAAAATTCAGCGTGTAATCGAGGATCGTATCGCCATCGGCGCTGGTGCCGAGCAGCAACAGGCCGGTCAGCGAAGCATTGTCCGCATAGGAAACGCCGAAGGTGCCGGAGTTGTTATCCGAGGAAATGACGAGCGCGTTGTTGCCGGTGGCCGAAGCGAGGTTATATTGATTGCCGTCGCCATCGGTGATGGTCTGGCCGGACGGCAAAGCACCGCCGTTATTGCCGTGGGCGGCGTCGTAGGTGCTGTCGTAGAAGACATTGCCTTGATAGTCGAACGGCGTGGTGGTGTTGGCGGCGGTATCGCTGCCTTCGGCGACGATATCGGCATTGTAGCCCGTGACGGTCAACGGCAGGGCCGGATCGCCAGCATGCACAACAATGGCGGCCAGTGAAATGGCCGCACCAATACCCAAAACTATTCTCATATCTTGTGATTCGGCAGAAAAATCACTTCGCTTTAGCAAAATTGTGGTTCCGGCTTGCGCGGTGGGAAATCCTCTGCGAAATTTCAGCGCGCGCGCGATGCAAAAACAAACCCATTACCCCAAACATTATTGCGGAGTCTTCGGCATTTTCGGTCACCCGAATGCGGCGGAGCTGACTTATTTCGGACTGTACGCCCTGCAACATCGCGGGCAGGAGAGCGCGGGGATCGTCACCTGCCATGACGGGAAATTTTACAAACATCACGGCATGGGGCTGGTGCCGCAGATCTTTGCGGACCCGAAAATTTTGCATGAACTGGTCGGCGACCGCGCCATCGGTCATACGCGTTATTCCACGACGGGTTCATCCTCTCTGCGCAATGCCCAGCCATTGACGGTGGATTGCGCGCGCGGCCAGATCGCCGTGGCGCACAACGGCAACCTGACCAACGCCGCCAAACTCCGGGATGAACTGGAACAGCGCGGGCTGGTTTTTCAGACGACGGTGGACAGCGAGATCATCATCATGATGCTGGCGCAGCCGGAACTTGGCGGCGTGGCCAATTCATTGGTGCAGACCATCCGCCGGATCGAAGGCGCTTATTCTTTGGTCATCATGACGGAGAAGGAGATGATTGGCGCACGCGATCCGCACGGGTTTCGCCCGTTGTCCATCGGCAAGACGGCGAACGGCGCATATGTGTTTTCCAGCGAGACGACGGCGTTTGACCTGATCCACGCGCAATTCGTCCGGGATGTGGAGCCGGGCGAAATCGTCATCATCAACGACAAGGGGATGACGAGCATCCAGGCGTTTCCGGAACAGAAGCGCAAGGCGTTCTGCATCTTTGAATATGTTTATTTTGCGCGGCCGGACAGCGTGATCAACGGACATAGTGTCTACGAAGTCCGCAAAGAAATGGGCCGGCAACTGGCGCGCGAGCATAATGTGAAGGCGGATCTGGTCATTCCTGTGCCGGACAGCGGGGTTTGCGCGGCGATGGGGTATGCGGAGCAATCGGGCATTCCCTATGAGATGGCGTTCATCCGCAATCATTATGTCGGGCGCAGCTTTTTGCAGCCGACGCAACTCATCCGCGATTTTAACGTGCGCGTGAAGTTGAACCTCATCGAATCGTTGGTGAAGGACAAGCGCGTGGTGATCGTGGACGATTCCATCGTGCGCGGGACGACATGCCGTTCGCGCGTGAAGACGCTCAAGGAAGCAGGCGCGAAGGAAGTGCACGTGGCGGTAAGCTGCCCGCCGCACATGAACCCGTGTGTGTACGGCATCGATTTTCCAGATCGCAGCAAGTTGATGGCGGCGAACAATACGGTGGACGAAATCCGTAAATACTTGAACGCGGATTCGCTGCATTATCTGTCGCAGGCGGGCATGGTGGCGGCGACGAACCAACCGAAGGAGAATTTCTGCATGGCGTGCTATGACGGCAATTACCCCGTCGCGTATGACCCGATGCTGGACAAGCATATCATCGAACGCCGCCGGAAACAGACGCAGACCTTGGGGGAAGCGGCGACGAAGGAAGATGAGCAGATCAAGTTGTTGAAGGTGTGAGCGGGCCGATGTGAGTTTTTCGGATGGAGAATGCGTTGGTTGCAGGCGGCGGCGCGCGCGGAGCGACGCGCACTACCATCGCTCTCTCCTGCAAGTTAAACCGCATTGACGTGGCGCCTTTCGCCCGCCAGAATCTTGCAAATTATGAAAGTGTCCGCCTTAACAAGGGAGCGGCCTGAGTTCAATACTCGTCACTCATCGCACAGCAGCCGTTTTTCCGCCGTGCCCACGGTGGATCAGGTCATGGTGGAGGAACGCGCGGCGTCGTTCACCAAGCGCAGCATCAAGACCAGCGCGAAGCTCGCGGGCCTCAAGATGGCCGTGTCCATGTGCGATCTCACCACGCTCGAGGGCAAGGATACCCCCGGCAAGGTGGCTTATCTCTGCCGCAAGGCGCTCCAGCCGATCGAGGCGAAATATGATGTGCCGTCCTGCGCCGCCGTGTGCGTTTATCCGAACATGGTGCGTTATGCGCGAAAGTTTTTGGGCGACAAATCGCCGGTGAACATCGCGGCGGTCGCAACGGGCTTTCCGAGCGGACAATATCCTTTGCGCACGAAGCTCGAAGAAGTCCGGCGCACGGTGGCGGATGGCGCGGATGAGATCGACATGGTGATCGACCGCGCGGCGTTTCTCGCGGGTGACCATGCGAAGGTGTTTGATGAAATCGCGGCGACGAAGGAAGCCTGCGGCCTGGCACACCTCAAGGTGATTTTGGAGACCGGCGAACTGGTGACATATGACAATGTGCGGCTCGCGAGCGAGATCGCCATGCAAGCCGGTGGTGATTTCATCAAGACGAGCACCGGCAAGGTGAGCCCGGCGGCGACGATCCCAGTGACACTGGTGATGCTGGAAGCGATCCGCGATTACTTTTTTGCGACGGGCATCCGCATCGGCATGAAGCCGGCGGGCGGCATCCGCACCTCCAAGCAGGCGCTGGCGTACCTGGTGATGGTCAAGGAAACGCTGGGTGATGACTGGCTGAACCCGCAGATGTTCCGTTTCGGCGCGAGCACGCTGGTCAATGATTTGCTGATGCAGATCGCCAAGCAGGCGGATGGCAATTATCAAGGTCCGGATTATTTTTCGCTGCCTTGATGAGACAGAATTAACAAAATTTTCAGAATTAAATAACTGATGAATCCGTCAGTCAAATTTGCTGGGGAAAAAACCGGGCATGGGCCGGTGATCTGCTCCTCGAAGCCCGAATATGATCTGGCTGGCAAAGTTATCGGACTGGCGATGAAAGTACACCGGACGCTTGGCCCCGGCTTTCTTGAGTCAGTCTATCAAAAAGCGTTGCTCTACGAATTGGTCAAAGCAGGTTTCCAAGTTGAATCGGACAGACAGATCCAAGTCCGGTATGAAGGCGTGGTTGTGGGCGACTTCAAAGCTGACTTGATCGTGAATGACGAACTGATAGTTGAATTGAAGGCGGTATCGAGCATTGTGGTGGAGCATGAAGTGCAGTTGGTGAACTATCTTGCTGCTACCGGTAAAGATATCGGTTTGCTCCTTAATTTTGGCGGGCGCAGTCTTGAGTTTAAAAAGAAGTTCCGCAACCCAAAGATCGAAGACATACCGCTCAATTAATTCTGAATAATTTTGTTAATTCTGTCTAAAATGAAAACCAAAACGAAGGCTGTAAAACTTTCTTCCAAGCGTACGGTGGCTGTTTCGACTCATGCCGTGGTGCCGCTGAAGGACCGCAAGTTGAACTTTGGCAACAAGTGGGATTTTGCGCCCGCGCCGGAGGATTCCAAGAGTTACGTCATCGCGCCGCAGCATGAACTGTTCATCGGCGGCAAGTTCGTCGCGCCGAGTTCGGGCAAGTATTTTGAATCCATCAACCCGGCCACGGAGCAGACGCTGACGACGATCGCGGCGGCGAACGCGGCAGATGTGGATTCGGCGGTGAAATCTGCGCGCAAGGCTTACGACAAAGTTTGGAGCAAGATGCCGGGCCGTGAACGCGGCAAATATCTGTACCGCATCGCGCGGATCATCCAGGAAAAGGCGCGGGAACTGGCGGTGCTGGAAACGATGGATGGCGGCAAGACGATCAAGGAAAGCCGTGACGTTGATCTGCCTTTGGTGGCGGCGCATTTCTTTTATTACGCGGGTTGGGCGGACAAGTTGAAATATGCCTTCCCCGGCAAAGACCCGCAGCCGCTGGGCGTGGCGGGGCAGATCATCCCGTGGAATTTTCCGCTGCTGATGGCAGCCTGGAAGATCGCGCCGGCGTTGGCGTGCGGCAACACGGTGGTTTTGAAACCGGCGGAGACGACGAGCATCACGGCGTTGCGCCTGGCGCAGATTTTTCAAGAAGCGGGATTGCCCGAGGGCGTGGTGAACATCGTTACCGGCGCGGGCGAGACCGGCGCGGCGTTGGTGAACCATCCGGACATCAACAAGCTGGCGTTCACCGGCAGCACGGAGGTGGGCAAGCGCATCGCGCAGGCGGTCGCGGGCACCAAGAAGAAGCTGACGCTGGAACTCGGCGGCAAGGCGGCGAACATCTTGTTTGAGGATGCGCCGTTGGATCAGGCCATTGAAGGCGTCATCAACGGCATCTATTTCAACCAAGGACACGTCTGTTGCGCGGGGTCACGTCTGTTTGTGCAGGAAGGAATTTATTCCACGGTGATCAAGAAATTGCGCGACCGTATCCAGACCTTGCGCGTGGGCAATCCGTTGGACAAGAACACGGACATCGGCGCGATCAATTCCAAGCCGCAACTGGACAAGATCCGCGAGCTGGTGCAAAGCGGCGTGGCGGAAGGCGCGGAGCTGACGCAGACGCAATGTGCGTTGCCGGCGAAGGGCTATTGGTTTGCGCCGTCGTTCTTGACGGGCGTGACGCATGCGCATCGCGTGGCGTCGGAAGAAATCTTTGGGCCGGTGCTGAGCGTGATGACGTTTCGCACGCCGGAAGAGGCGTTTGAACGCGCGAATAACATCCCGTACGGCCTGAGCGCCGGGGTGTGGACGGACAAGGGCAGCAAGATCTTCAAGATGGTCAACAAGCTGCGCGCCGGTGTGGTCTGGGCGAACACGTACAACAAGTTCGACCCAACGAGCCCGTTCGGCGGTTACAAAGAGAGCGGGTTCGGGCGCGAAGGTGGCTTGCAGGGGCTGGGGGCGTATTGCCGGTTGGATTAACTGGCGGCGGTGTTACACGGCCCGTTCAGAAGTATTTCAGCCGTCCCTGCGGGGCTGGACAATCTCTTAGCTGTCCCGGCGTTGAAACGCCGGGCTATTTTCAGTCGTCGCTCCGCGACTGGTGGAGGACTGTCACTGAAATATGCCGGTCGATGATCTGCTTATGGCCTCCACAACCCAAACCTCAGCTTTCAAATCGCAGGCGGATTTCCGTGCGTGGTTGATGGACAACCATGATAAGTGCGAAGGTATCTGGCTGCGTCTTTTCAAGAAGGCTTCGGGCGAGGCGACGGTCACTTATGCGGAGGCGCTGGATGAGGCGTTGTGCTTTGGGTGGATCGACGGGCAGAAAAAATCGCTGGATGAACTTTCCTGGATCCAAAAATTTACGCCGCGACGCGCCCGGAGCGGGTGGTCCAAGCGGAACACGGAGCATGTGGAACGGTTGACCAAGGCCGGGCTGATGATGCCGGCGGGGATTTTGGCGGTGGAGGCGGCGAAGGCGGACGGGCGATGGCATACGGCTTATGAATCACCGAAGAATGCGCTGCCGCCGGAAGATTTTTTGAAGGCGCTGGGGAAGGATAAGAAGGCGAAAGCATTTTTTGAGACGTTGAACCGGGCGAATGTCTACGCGATCGTGTACCGGTTGCAGACGGCGAAGAAGGCGGAGACGCGGGCGAGAAGGATGGCCGCGATTTTGGCGATGATGAAGCGGGGCGAGAAGTTTCATTGAAAATGGAGGAATCGTGGGACTGCCGGGCGGCTGGCTGATCAGCGCAAGCGACGCCGGATGAGCCAGATGGTCAC
>DASZCA010000172.1:0-5923 GCA_035943555.1 Verrucomicrobiia bacterium | reverse complement strand
CTTCGATTATATCGAAACCTTTTATAACCCAAAACGCCTCCACAGCGCCCTCGGCTATCTGTCACCCGTCAACTTCGAATCCAAAAAACTATGATCAAAAATACCAAGAAATCACTGTCCATTAAATCAGGGCAAGCTCATCCGACTAAATCCGACCTAAAATTTTTTAACCGCAGGTCGATGATCAAAAACAATGAACACAGATTGACGCAGATGTGGGAAACCGGCTTGCCGAGCTGGAGCTCGGCGCTCCGGCAGTTTGCGGGGACGGGCGTCCCCGCTCCGTTTATGGCAAATCCGCCAACACCGGTTTCAACCGATTTAAACCCGTTTCAACCTACTTTTTAAAAATTTATGACCATATGGATGGCAACACGCGGGCGGGCGGGCCGCGCTCCGGATGCGGGCACACGATGCTTTCCCGATTGTGCGCTTGAGCCACAGGTGCGATGGGGTAGCATGGCGGGATGCACTGGTTTTTTCTCATCATCGCCGGCCTGTTGGAGATCGGCTGGGCGATCGGCATGAAATACACAAACGGTTTTACGAAGCTGTGGCCGACGGCAGCGACGTTCGCGACGATGACGGTGAGCTTTTATCTGCTGTCGCTTTCGCTGAAGTCGATTCCGATGGGCACGGCATATGCGGTCTGGACGGGCATCGGCGCGGCGGGCACGGCGTTTTTCGGGATGCTGTACTTGGGAGAGCCACGCGAGGTGGGGCGGATCGTTTGTCTGGTGCTGATCGTGGCGGGGACAATCGGCCTGAAAATGTTTTCCGGCAAAGCGGGCTGATGGCATATTAAACTTATGGCAACGAAGAAGAATGCATTGATCCGCCCGCTGGTTCACGACTTGCACGCGTATGTGCCGGGTGAACAGCCCAAAATCAAGGGGCTGATCAAGCTGAACACGAATGAAAATCCGTATCCCCCCTCGCCGCGCGTGCTGGCGGCGGTCCGGGTGGCGACGGACGGGCGGCTGCGGCTGTACCCGAACCCGACGGCGGAAAAATTGCGGGCGAAGCTGGCGAAGCTGCACGGGTGCAAGCCGGAAAATATCATCGTGGGCAACGGCTCGGATGAGGTGTTGGCGCTGGCAACGAGGGCGTTTGTCGAAACCAATTCAAAATTAAAAATTCAAAATTTAAAATTAGGGAAGGCCACGGTGCAGTATTTTACACCGAGTTATTCGTTGTATCCGGTGCTGGCGGATATTCATGGGGCGGTGAGGAATGCGGTGGCTTTGAATGCGGATTTTTCGATGCCGGATGTGGCGGCGCTGAAGCGCGGAGGAAAATGGGATTTTAGCGCGGCGCTGACTTTGGTGACGACGCCGAATGCGCCGGGCGGGCGCGGATATAAGACGTCGGATTTGGCGAAACTGTGCCGCGCCCAAAAGGGTGTGGTGGTGCTGGATGAGGCGTATGTGGATTTCGCCGATGAAAACGCGCTGAAGCTGGCGTTGAAGTTTCCGAATGTACTGGTGGCGCGGACGTTTTCGAAGGCGTATTCGCTGTGCTTTCAGCGGGTCGGTTATTTTGTGGGGCATCCGGAACTGATCGCGGCGCTGGACAAGATCCGCGACAGCTACAATGTGAACGGGCTGGGGCAGATCGCGGCCGAGGCGACGCTGGATGATCTGAACTATTACCGGGCGAATTTTAAAAAGATTGTGGCGACGCGCGAGTGGTTGAGCCGGGAGTTGACGAAGCTGGGTTTCCGCGTGCTGCCGAGCCAGACTAATTTTATTTTGGTGAAGCCGCCGTTGTTGGCGGCGAAGGAGTGGTTGCAAAAATTGCGCGACCGGAAGATTTTGGTGCGGTGGTTTAGTGCGCCGGAGGTGACGCAATATCTGCGCATCACGATCGGTACGCAGGCGGAGGCGGCGGCGATGGTGGGGGCGGCAAGGGCTATCTTATGAAGTTTGGCCGCGCCAGATGGAGGCGGATTGTCCTACTGGCGTTGGGATTGTGTTTGGCGGAAGCGGCGTGGGCGGACAATGCCACGCCGGGTTTTTACGGGGACGGGATCTGCCGGTTTTCCTTCAACCAATACGGCTTGTCAAAAGCCAACCAGGAAAAGTTCGACTTGATCGTCGGCGACTTGTTGCGGCGGCATGAGGACGCGTTTGGCTTCTTGGTGAGCACCAATCTGCATGTGCGCATCCGCATCTTTGGGACATTCGAAGGCTACCGGCATTTTGCGCAGACGAACGACAGCGGCTTTGAACATCAGGGGATGTCGATCTCGAACATCGCGGGATATTATTCGGGGCGTGATAACGAGGTGGTGACGTGGCGGCAGCGGGAGCCGGCCTATCTGGCGAACAATATATTGCACGAATGCAGCCACGCGATCATGCACCAGCAGTTTCGCGCGCTGCCCATCTGGCTCGACGAGGGGTGCGCGGTCTATTTTTCTTATCCGGCCTATATGCGGACGGAGTATGACGATCTGGTGTTGCGCTCGCGGTGGTTTGAACTGAGAAAGAGGCTGCAGGAACGGTCGTTGCCCGATTTGCGGAAGTTCCTCAATTATCAGCCGGAAGAGTTTTATTCGCGGGATCCGCAGATGGACTATGCGGCCGGGTGGTCGCTATTTCAACTCTTCATGAGCACGCCGGAGAACCGGCAGGCATTGAACAGGCTGGTCTTGGAGTATCAAAAACCGGCCTCGAAGCCGCCGGATTGCGCGCAATTGCTAAACAAGTTCTATCCCGGCGGCCTGGCCAAGATGGACAAGGACTGGCATGGCTGGATCGTGCGGGGGGCGGCGAATGTGCTGGGAACGCCGTGATCCCGGCCAGAGGCGGGAAGCGCCGGCACCAATCGGCAGGGATGAGGCGGGCTTTATGAATAAATTTTCATAAAAAGCCGGTTCCCGCTTTGCAATTTTCCCGCATGCCGTTAGAGTCGTTCCAGTGAACAATGATTTTTCCATCGCGGCCTACTGGTCGGACGGCATGGACGAAGACGGCCTGGCGGACTGGGCGCGCCGGTTGCGGTCGCGTTTGCCGGCGAAAGATGTCTCGCTGGGTCTGGTGTTCCTCTCTCCCAAGTTTTTTCCACATGCTCAAGCGGTGTTAGAAATTCTCCGTTTGCATGCGCGGATACCGTTGCTCGCGGGTTGTTCGAGCAGCGCGTTGGTGGCGGGTTCGGAAGAACTGGAAGCAGCGGGCGGGCTGGTGCTCGCGCTGTATTCGTTGCCGGGCGCGAAATTGAAGGCGGTTCGTTTCACGCAAGAACAGCTCGACCGCGCAGAAGATGAAAATTTCTGGCCAACTGAATGTGGTGTGGCCAAGGACGACGTGAATGGCTGGTTGGCGTTCATCGACCCGTTTCACCTGGATGCCGAGGCGTGGTTGCGGTCGTGGCATAAAAATTACTCCGGCTTGCCGGTCTATGGCGGTTTGGCGAGCGGCAATTTTCCCGAACCGGTCACCCAGATCTACCTGGATGGCGAGGTTTATGATGATGGTGGCGTGGCGATCGCCGTGGGCGGTGATGTGGCGTTGTCTGGCGTCGTGGCCCAAGGATGTACGCCGATCGGCGAGGCGTGGACGCTGACGCGGGTGGAGCAGAACCTCATCCAGCACATCGGCAACCGTCCGGCTTATTCTGTTTTGGCGGAGACGGTGAACCAGTTGCCGCCGGCCGACCAGCAGAAGGTGCGCGGAAACTTGTTTATTGGCCTGGCGGTAAACGAGTATCTGGAAGAATTTCATCGCGGAGATTTTTTGGTGCGCAATCTGATCGGTGGTGATCCGAATTCCGGGGTGATCGCGGTAGGGGCATTGCCGCGGATGGGGCAGACGATCCAGTTTCAGCGCCGGGATGCCGCCGCCGCTTCGCAGGAGATGAATGATCTGCTGGCCAGCACCAAGATTAAGCTGGCCGAAACGACCGTGTATGGCGGCTGCCTGTTCTGCTGCAATGGCCGGGGGAAGAATCTTTTTGGCCGCCTGAGCCACGATGCCAGCATGGTGCAGGACCATCTTGGCCCGATGGGACTCTCCGGATTCTTCTGCAATGGCGAGATCGGGCCCGTGGGCGAGAAGAATTTTTTGCACAGCCATACGGCGGCATTGGCGTTATTTGTGAAAAAGTAGGCATCAATTCGCTTTGCTTTTGGCCCGCCGGACGGTCATCCTCACGGAAAATCTGTGCCAGACGAAAATTCCAACCTGAAGTCGCCCGCACCTGCGGGACGTCCCTCCAATCGTCGCCGTGGCCGCCGTGGTGGCCGTGGGCGCAGCCGCGGACCGCGTCCGCCGGGAGAAAAACCTGCCGCAACGGCTGAAGATGCCGTTGATGAACAGGAGCCGGGCGCGTCGGCCGGTGAGCCGACTGAGATTACTGAGAACGCCGAAGCTGGCGAGAATGTGGAGCCGGAAAACACCGGGGGTTTTCGCGAGCCGCATGCCGAGGAACCGGCTGATTTTGCCGCCTCGGAATCTGAGTCTGAACCGGAAGAAACGCACGCTCCGGAAGCGCCCGGGGAGCATCCTCCTACGCCAGAACGGGAAGCGCCGCGTCATGCGCCGCATGCCCAGGAGCAGCATGAACCGCAGCAGCGCAACCGTCTCCCAGAGCGCCGCCCGGAACCGCAACGCCCCAAACAGTGGGTGAAGCCGGTTGATTTCCGGCCGGCAGCGAGCTCGGCCATCCATGAAGCGGTTTTGCATGCGACGGAGATCGCGGAGTCGCTCAAGCACACGATCGACCAGTTGGATGAGATTTTGGAACTCGTAGAATTGGCCGAGCGTCAAAAGCTGGCCGATGAACGCGAGATCGATGAACTGCGCCGCGCATTGCGTCGCATCCAGCCGCCACGGCAGATGCAGCCGCCGCCGCAGCGTGACCAACGCCGGGACGAACCGAGACGTGATCAGCCCCGCCGGGAGGATCAGCGTCGCGATGACCAACGGCGGGACGAGCCGCGCCGGGACGATCAACGGCGGAATGAACCCCGCCGGGACGAGCAGCAGCGTGGTCCGCGCGAGCAGGCTCCTCATCACGAAGCCCAGCCGCCCCAGTCCCACTCTGAGCCGGAAACCCGGCCGGAAAATCCTCCTGGACCGGGAGAATAAACTTTTTTCCGCGTCATGACCCTCGCGGAAAAACAGGCTCAACTTACCGCACAACTGGCTGTTCTGAAAAACGGCCAGGATCGGCTAGCGTTGTTGGTCGAGCAGGCCAAAAACATCCCGGCTCTTCCGCCGGAGTTGCGCGTGGAAGGGAATCTCATTCCCGGCTGTCTGGCCAAGCTTTGGTTTGTGGCCCGCTTCAATGACGGAAAGTGTTTTTTCAATTGCGA
Source organism: Verrucomicrobiia bacterium (assembly GCA_035943555.1). Lineage (GTDB taxonomy): Bacteria > Verrucomicrobiota > Verrucomicrobiia > Limisphaerales > UBA11358 > UBA11358. The sequence goes on along the minus strand of DASZCA010000172.1, from coordinate 606 downwards.
TTCGGATTCGTTGGTGGTCAAGGCGATTGCCGGATTGATCTGCGAGTTTTATAGCGGATATGGGGCGGTGGAGATTTTGGGGCATGACCCGAAGTTTCTGGTGCCGTTGGGAATCACACAACATCTCACGCCAAACCGAAGAAATGCGTTGGGCAAAGTTTGGGCGCGGATCCGGGAGTTTGCGACCGAGCATGAGATGGGGAGCTCACTCAAATCCAAACACTCCGGGGCGGAGACCGGCACTCCAGCGCAATCGTGAACTTTTACGATGCGCATAATCATTTGCAGGATGACCGGTTTGGTGGCCGGCAGAGCGAACTGCTAACTGCGTGCGAAAAGGCGGGTGTCCGGCGGATGGTTGTCAATGGCGCGTGTGAATCCGACTGGCCGCAGGTGCTGGCGCTGGCGCGCGCGAGTGAAATTGTGCTGCCAAGCTTCGGATATCATCCGTGGTATCTGAGTGAATGCACGCCGGACTGGCGAAGTAATTTGGAGAAATTCTTGGATAAGATTCCTAGCGCGGTCGGTGAAATCGGGTTGGATCGCTGGAAACCGGATTTGGCTTATGACGGGCAAGAAGGGGTTTTTTTGGCGCAACTGGACATC
>DASZCA010000171.1:0-3579 GCA_035943555.1 Verrucomicrobiia bacterium | reverse complement strand
TATAACCATCGTGGCAAAACCGCCATTGCGGGTATAACCGGTGAAGAGTGGGCGATCGCAAAGATTTTCACGGTGTTCCAAACAATAAGGACAGACACCGCAGGTATGACCGAGCCAAGGGATGCCGACGCGCTCACCGATGCTCAACCCGACGACATCTGCGCCAATCAAATCAATCCGTCCAACAATTTCATGGCCGGGAATGATTGGCACTTTCTGGTCGGGCAATTCGCCATCCACGACGTGCAAATCCGTCCGACAGACACCGCAGGCGGACACCTTCACGCGAATCTCGCCCTGTCCGGGATGCGGGTCGGCGAGTTCTGTCCATTCAAGCTCCGTCCCAATTTTATTTAGCACCATCGCATTCATGGCGCACTCCAGTGACGCAGCCGCAGGTAATGGGCCTCGCCCATCTGGCCGACATCGAGCAATGCGGTTTGTGTATTCATGCTGTATCACCCCACAGAAACGCCGAGGATTCGACCGATTAACGCAGTCACCGTCATAGCGAGGGCACCGCCAATGGTAACTCTTAAAGCCCCCCGTCCAATCGGCGCGCCGCCGAGATGAGCGCCGAACGCACCCAGCGCCGCGAGGCTTGCCAGCGAGAACGCCGCAATCATGGGAATGCGCCAAGTAACGGGCGCGATGAGCAAAGCCACGATCGGAACCACGGCGAAGGATGCAAAGCTTGCGGCTGAAATCCATGCCGCTTGCAGCGGACGCGCGAGGGATGCCTGATCAATCCCGAGCTCATCGCGCATATGTGAACCCAGCCGATCATGTGCGCTGAGTTGTTTCGCAACTTTCAGGGCAAGATCCATTTCGAGCCCTCGTTTAACATAAATCATCGCCAACTCCTGCAATTCGGCTTCCGGTTCGGACTCCAATTCGTGGGTTTCAAGCCCGATATCCGCCTGTTCGGCATCACGTTGTGAACTTACCGACACATATTCTCCCACGGCCATTGACATCGCACCCGCTACCAGACCCGCCACGCCAGCAACGAGGATAGCTCCCTTCGACGCGGAAGCCGCCGCGACACCAATCATGAGGCTCGCGGTCGAGACGATGGCATCGTCCGATCCAAGCACGGCAGCGCGTAACCAGCCCGTTCGCCCGCTTCGATGCATTTCCGCCTGCCCGATGCCAACGAGAGATTTCGTCTTCATATCCTGATACGGGTGAACATGCATTTCAAGGTCATGCGGGAAGATGCAGCAATGTTCGTTTGTGGTTTCAACTCTTCGTGAAGTCAATGACAACGCGGGATGCCACCTTGCCCGTTTCAAGCCGTTCCAAAACTTGGTTTATCGCCGAAAGTGGTTGCAGTTCGATGTCTGCTTTGACCTTGTCCTCGGCTGCGAAGGCGAGCGCTTCGGCCATATCCTCACGCGTACCGACGAACGAACCACGGATGGTAATGCAGTTCGCCACCACTTCGAAAAGCGGGGTCGGGAATTCACCCGGCGGCAAACCATTCAGCACACACGTCCCACGCTTCCGCGTCATTCCGACGCCCTGCTTAAAGGCACCCAGCGAAGGAGCCGTGATCAGAACACCATGCGCGCCACCGTTGGTTCCTTTTTTCACTGCCGCGACCGGGTCACCAGCCTTGGCATTGACAACGAGATCGGCGCCGAGCCGTTTGGCGTGGGCGAGCTTGCCGTCATCCACATCAATCGCGCAAACGTGCAGGCCCATGACTTTGGCGTATTGAACTGCCAGATGGCCCAAGCCACCAATGCCAGAGATGGCAATCCATTGGCCCGGTTTGGCTCCCGTTTCCTTGATGCCTTTGTAAGTGGTGATGCCGGCGCAGATGATGGGCGCCGCTTCCGTGGATTTCAGCCCGGCAGGTATGTGGGCGACATAATTCGGATCCGCGAGAATGTATTCAGCAAAGCCGCCGTTCTTGGTGTAGCCACCGAACTGGGCATCAGCGCAAACCGTCTCCCAAGCCGACAAACAATATTCACAATGTCCGCAAGCCGAATAGAGCCAAGGCACCCCGACCCGGTCGCCTACCTTCACGATCGTCACGCCCGCGCCAACAGCGACGACCGGCCCGATGCCTTCATGTCCTGGAATAAACGGCAATGTCGGTTTCACTGGCCAGTCGCCATGCCAGGCATGGACATCTGTGTGACATACGCCGCAAGCTTCCGTTTTGAGCAAGATTTGGCCCGGCCCCGGAGCAGGGATGTCCCATTCCTGGAATACCAAGGGCTTTCCGAATTGCTCAACGACCGCCGCCTTCATTTTTTGTTTCATAGTTTTATTCAATGCACCTCGCGGTTTCGCAAGCCCGGCTATCGCAAATCAGCCTCAACATTGATGACAACGTCCACCTTGTTGCCGATGGCCCCCTGATCCGCCGTGATATCAAAATCGCGCCGGTCAAGCGTAAGTGCGGCTTCCCAACCGGAAATCGCGGCACCCTTCATGCCTGGACCAAAGCCAAGCGACGTGACCTTTAGCACGACTTCCTTCGAGATATTTTTCATCGTGAGAATACCGGTGACATCGTAGGTCTTGTCGCCAGTGCTTTTCCACGCCTCGCTCTTGAAGGTCATGGACGGAAACTGGGACGCCGCAAAGAAATTGGTGGAGCGTAAATCGTCGTCGCGCATTTTTGTGTTAGTGGTGATGCTGGCCACTTCAATGACGGTTTCGACCGTGCTTTTTTCGAGATGGTCACGATCGACGACGATGGTTCCTTTCACCTTGCCGAAATAGCCTGGCACCTTGGTGTAGAAATGGGCAACGGAAAATCCGACCCACGTATGCACGGGGTCAATGTCATAGGTTTCAATGGCCGCTTTGGCAGGCAGCAGCAAGTTGAACGCGAGTCCGGTTATGATAATGGCAAGAAAAGAATGCTTCATGATTTTTCGGTGTTAAATTTTGTTTGGTGTTGGTTGGTTTATTTTGATTTTTCTTTCGGAAAGTCAGCTCCGCGAGCTACTTTTTCGATTGCCGCAAATCCCTTGCGCAACTCTTCGAGCTTCGCCATGGCCCCTTCGTAGGCATCGTTGCCCAGCAGCAGGTGACGGGGCGGTTTCGGCGACTCCACCGCTTTGATAATGGCTTGCGCGGCGCGAACCGGATCGCCCGGTTGTTTGCCCGAGTCGGCGCGAATCTCCCGGCGCCATTTACCAGCCGTTTTTGCGTAGTCCGGAATTTGCTTTTTACTTTCATTCGCTGACCGTCCGGCCCAATCGGTGCGGAAGCCGCTTGGCTCAACGACCATGACTTTGATGCCCAGCGGTTCAACTTCCTGCAAAAGCGCACCAGACAAACCTTCGACGGCAAACTTGGTCGCGTTGTAAAAACCGAGCGCTGGAGCAGATCGCAATCCGGCCAGTGAAGATATATTGACAATGATTCCGTTGCGCCGCCGACGCATTCCGGGCAACGCCGCCTGAATCATCCGGCTCAAACCGAACACATTGATCTCGAACATTCGGCGAACCTCCTTCTCTTCGCCCTCTTCAATCGCGGCGAAATAACCAATGCCCGCGTTGTTCACGAGCACATCAATGCCACCGAACTTTTTCTCGACGGCTTTGATGG
>DASZCA010000170.1:0-4716 GCA_035943555.1 Verrucomicrobiia bacterium | reverse complement strand
AGATAAGGAGAAATCTTGATGTAGTAATCGATGACCTGGCCCTTGGTGAAGCCGGTCCGGGGGTAGAAAACTTTTTCAAGATTGGACACTTCCAGTTTCGTGCCGCCAATATCGAGCAGTGATTTTTTGGAGGCCATGGTCACCCTTTCTTTTCCCGAACCACTTCGCGCGCAGCTTTATCTTCGCGCAGGCCGAGGAAAACCGGCTGGCGGAGTTTTTCATCGCGGGTCCATTCGGAGAAGCGGATTTGCGCGACCATTGCCGGTTTGATCCAGTGGCAGCGTTTCATTTCTCCCGCCGTGATGCCGCCACCGAAGCGACCGGTACTTTTTTCCGGCAGGTTGCTGAACGGGCATTCTGCCTGGGCAAGGGCGTCAAACCGGGCGCCCAAGCTTTTTAACAATTTCCGGTCAAATCCGGTGCCCACCTTGCCGCAAAATTTTAACTTTTTCTTTTCATGGATGCCCAAGAGCAACGCACCGAAATGGTCGCGGGAACCTTCGGGATCGGTGAAGCCGCCGATGACAAACTCCTGTTCGTTATGCAGCTTCAATTTAATCCAGGCATCGCTGCGCCGACCGGATTCGTAGGTGGAATCATTGCGTTTGCCGATGAGGCCTTCGAGCCCGAGTTTTTTGACATGCTTCAGCAAGCTGGGCGCATCATCGCCGAGCGAGGCGGAATAGCGGATGAAACCGTTCTTTTTACGGATCAACCCTTCAAGCAGCGACTTGCGTTCGATCAAGGTGAGGCCGCGCAAGTCTTTGCCGTTCAGCCGTAGAAGATCGAAGACGTAAAAATGGATCGCCGGACGTTGTTCGCCCTTTTCGTAAGCCTGCAAGAGCTGGAAGGACGAGATGCCCTGATGATCCAGCGCCACAATTTCGCCATCGATGACCGCTTCGTCCACTTTGAGGCCAGCCAATGCGGTCACGATCTCGGGAAATTTTTCATTGAAATCTTTTTCGTTGCGGGAAAGCAGGCGGACATTGTCGCCATGCTTGAAGGCCAGCGCGCGGAAGCCATCGAACTTGATCTCATAGCTCCAACCGTCGCCGGTCGGCGGGGTTGAGGCGAGGTGCGCTTTCATCGGTTCGATGAATTTGACGGGCGGCGTTTTGGCAGCCTTGGCGGCTTTGATCTTGATTGCAGGCGCTTTTGCGACCTTGGCCTGCAAACGGGCTTTGAAAGAATTGATCGGGTCGCGTGGTTTGGATTCCCAGACGGAGCCGTTGCGGCCCAACTGCACCATGGTTTTGCCGGAGAGAGCGGAGGTGTCGTCGGATTTTTTGGAAACGGGCTTCAAATCTTCACTTCCTTTGATGAGCAGCCATTGCGTGCTGCCGCGCAGTTGGACGAGATACCATTCGCCATGGAGTTTTTTTCCATCCAAGGTGAAATGCAGTTTGCCACGCTCCAATTCTTTCAGAGGCGACGCCACATCGGTTGAGAAGGTTCCGCGATCCCAGACCATCACGGTGCCGCCGCCGTACTGGCCCTTGGGAATTGAACCCTCGAAATCAATGTAGGAAACGGGATGATCCTCGACGTGAACGGCAAGACGTTTTTCGCCTTTGGTGAACGGCATGCCTTTCGGCACCGCCCATGATTTTAAGACCCCATCTATTTCCAGCCGGAAATCATAATGCAAGCGGGAGGCGGCATGTTTTTGGATGACGAAGCGACTCCCTTTGGCCTTGGCGCGAACCGCACCCGGTTCCGCGGTTTTTTTGAAATCGCGTTTGTGGGCGTATTCGGCCAGGGACATGGTTTTAATTCAGGTGGTGACGATGGAGTTTGGCCTTGGTCCGGATTTTTGGAGCCGCTTTGGGCGTTTTGCCATCGCGTGATTTGGTCTGCCCATCTGATTTTCCGCGCGCGGCCGTTTCGCGGATGCTTTGTTGCAACACCGATACGAGGTCGATGGCGTTGGTGGCTTTTCGAGTCTTGGTCGGTGCAGACAGTTTCTCGCCGCCATGGGCAATTTTCTTCTCGATCAGTTTCTCCAGCGCGTCGTGATAATCGTCATGATACATCTCCGGTTTCCAGCCGGTGGTCATGCTGGCGATCAATTGGGTGGCCATCTTCAGTTCCGCCGGGCTGGCGTGCTTGGCGGCGGGAGCTTTCACGCCGGCGGCATCCATCAGTTCTTCCGGGAAATGCATCAGTTCCAACATGAGACCGGTGCCCTGCGGCTTGATGGCGGCGAGATGCTGGCGGACCTTGATGACCACTTTGGCGATGCCGATTTTTTTGCTCGAAATGAGGGCATCCCGCAACAACGTGTACGCTTTGTCACCGCCCTTGCCGACTTCCATGAAATAAGGTTTATAGAAAAGCAGGGGATTGATGTCATCAAGCGCAACGAAGTTGATGATGTCGACGGTCTGGGTGGCTTCGACATCTGCGCGGTTGAAGTCCTCGTCCTTCAAGACCACGAACTTGTCTTTTTCGTATTCGTAACCTTTGACGATCTTGTCCCACGGCACTTCCTTACCATCGGCTTCGGCGACGCGCTTGAAGTTGACGCGGCTCAGATCCGATGCGCGCAACAGGTGAAATTTAAGATCTTCGCGGCGGGTAGCCGGGTAGAGGGAGATCGGGATGGAGACCAGCCCGAAACTGATGGTGCCTTTCCAAATAGCTCGCATAAATCAAAACGGAAGATGAAGACGCTTTCGTTGTCCGGCCCGTTTTGTTGTTTCCACTTTTCAGTTTCCGTTTCTTATCAGGCCATCTTACAGCGTCTCACCTTCCACCTCATTCAACAGCTTGAACCTTGCCAAGGTGTGGAGGGCGAGGATTCGTGCCTTTTACGGGGATTTTTTGAAAATTATCGGCCCGGTGGGCCGACCTGATTGCACAAACGCTCAACCGCATTTGCAATTTGCAACTGAAGACTGAAAACAAAAGGCCGGCAAATCCTAAAATCAGAATTTCCACTGATAGGGAATTCCGAAACCGCCAACCAGAAAGGTTCGGGATACCACATCGCCGACATGAAGTTTGGCATAATTGGCAGAGTTGCATTTGAGCGTCACCGGCTGGTGAGATGTATCATCCAATATGACGATCTGATAGCCAGTAGATCGACATCGTGGAAATGCCTCGACTTGGCCGGGGAATGGGCGTATTCAGCAAGCAGCTATCGTCCGGTTAACGCGCCCCAAAAACCATGAATCCGCCCTCCATGCCGTCGTGTGTCTTGCGCCTCCTTTTTTCGTCGGCGTTCTCTGGCTTTCCACGTTGGCTGGTCTTGGTCAGGCGCCGGTCTTCACGAATGCCACGATCGTGGGCGGTAATTTCAAGGTGCAAATCTTGATCGCTTCCAATGCCACGTTCACCATCCAGACGTCCACGAACCTCACTTCCTGGACTTCGGTGGGTTTCCAGACGGCGACAAACAACTTGATGAACCTGGTGGATCCGCGCGGGATCGCCGGATTTGGCCGGCAGTACTATCGCCTGTTGCTGGGCGGTGGTAGCAGCGGCAGCCAGGTCAAATTTAACTTCGGGTTTCTTGAATTTGCCAATGCGGGCAATTATGGCGCCGGTTCCACGCCGGCCACGACCTTTCCGGTGACGCTCAACTCCTACTCCGCCACCTTTGGGGTGCAAAATGACACGAATTATCCGGGGGCGGCCAATATCTTTTTTACCGGCCCGGCCGGCTCGGGCCTGACCAATTCACCGGCCAATCCGGATAACTCGAACACCAATGCCGAGAGCGCCAATTATCAATCTGCTTACGTCACGAACCCGTTCATCGCGCCGGGCGGTACCTGGGTGGCGAATTACAAAGGCACTAACGAGACTTTCAGCGTGCCGGACCCGCAGGCGGCGAGCCGGGTGGTCGTTCCCTACCCGACGGTCACCGTTGTGGGCGGAGTTTTGCAAAGCGTGAACTGGGTTTATCGCGATGCCGCGACGGGCGCCACACTTGGCGGCCCGCCCGCCTATATGAGCAACATCCAGGTGCAGGTTCACGGCGCGAGCAGCGCGGGTGAACTTTATGATTCCGACCAGTTGACGCCGGCCACGACCAGCAACGTGGTGGCTTCCCCGGTGAGTTGGGCGGCGGTTTCAGGCATCAGCATGGCGTATGGGGATTCGTTGGGGAACAATTACGTCATTTCGTTCGGCGGACCGGCTTCAGGGCACTGACGGGTAAAATTTCAAACATCAACGTCCGGGGTTCAGATAAATCAGTTCGTTCCCGCCGGCTCACATCCACGGATTTTTCCGCCCGGGCTTGACAGTACCATATACCCCCATACCCTATGCTCGGCGGTTGCGGAATTATGTCACTTATGAAACACACCCATGCCCGGCCCGGATTGGAAAAGCGCGCCCTGGTGGTCCGCTTGCGGAAGATCAAGGGCCAGATCGAAGCGATTGAAAAGATGGTGGAGGCGGACGCGGATTGCTCCGACCTGCTGATGCAGGTGGTGGCCTCGCGCCGCGCCTTGAAATCGTTCAGCGAGGAGGTCCTCGAATCCCACATGCACTCATGCATTGAAAAGGCCGCCACGCCGGCGGAAGGGCGCGCCAATTTGCGCTCGTTGATCACGGTTCTGGAACGTTACGTCGCCTGACATTTTTTATGTCCATGGAAAATGTCAACGGCGAGCGCATGGCCGACCTGTTACGCGACTCGGCCACGCAGGAAGTCGCCGAAACCCTTCAACGCCTCGAAACCACGCTGCAAGGACTGGG
>DASZCA010000169.1:0-2406 GCA_035943555.1 Verrucomicrobiia bacterium | reverse complement strand
GGAGCCGACTTGCGTCGGCTGCTACAGGAGGAGATTGCTGGCGCAGGGGGTGGAGTTTCCGGGTAAATCCGGGTAAATCCGGCCTAAAAAAAATCACGATATGCGATTTACGATTAACGCAGCTTGGGCAGGCCCGAGGTTGCGGATGGGGCGAGGCGTTCCCGGGGAACTTGCGGGCGGGCCGCCCGCGCTCCTTCGGGGCGGCGTATGGGCGGGGGTTGCACCGGTTTACACCCGTTTCTACCGAATTCTACTCCTTTCTACCGTTTTCCACCCGCTTTTTAAAAAATTTATGAATTCGTCCCTCTTCCAAGCGTTACACGGGGATATCACACAGAGAGCGCAGAGGTCACGGAGAGGGGCGGCGGCGGCCGCCTTTGGTTGGGGGTTTCGGTTGTCTTCTGCGAATTTCTGCGAATTTCGGTCGAAAAATAAAAAAAATGTGCGGGCTCCGGGCGAGTGCGGGTGGAGGAACCCGCGCTGTGTCGAAATTTAAATATGCGAAAAGGCCAATGAAAACGAAAAAATTAAACCAAATTAAGGGACTTATATACAACGTTACCCTAGCCCGAAAAGTGCCGAAAAGTGGGAAGATCAATTGATGGGGTGATGGCTCAGGTCGTCACACGACTTAACCAGCAGTAGCAGTAGCAAAGAACCGATAATTAGAAGAAAAATGCCAATTCTCAAAAGTGGCATTTTCCATTTCGATCTATCATCGCCTGCCCCATACGCTACGGCGATACACAGCAAGCCGGGGCCAAGAAGTATTGCCAAAGCCGTGATGATTAAAGTTCCCATCTTGATTTTGAGCTAACGCCCAACAACTGACCCCCGCTTGGCGCGTTTCGTTTTCTTTGACGCTGGCTTCTTCGTGCCATGTCCCTGTGCTATTGACCCAAGAATGTCGTTAAAACTGCCTGCTATGGGCGGGATTATTTTCGGTTTACGGCTCATGCGGGTTCCTGCGTTAAGGTCTTATACGGCAATTGGGCGGTGTTTGCAACCCGTTGCACCACATCCAAAAACACCCGTTGCATGGGGTTCGTCTTGTGGTTGAACCGGAAAGCGTATTCGTTCACATACCGTTGCAGGTGTTTCTTGCTCATCTGGTGATAAACACCATGATAGCCGCGCTTAAACAGCGCCCAGAACGATTCAATGCCGTTCGTGTGGCAATCACCCTTCACAAATTCCCCCAAGCTGTGGCGAATTATTCCCCGGCTGAAATCTTTGTTCAAACCAGCATAGCCGCGCCATTCGTCGGAATAGATCGTGGCCCCTTCCGCGACGTTCTCGCGGATGATCGGGTGAAGGGTGGCGGAAGTTGCGTCTGTAACAACCGTGGCGCGGATTTCGCCATCACGGGTTTTCATTCCGAAGATCGGCGTTTTGTTAATGCCGCCCGTGCCGGTGATGACTTCACGGCGTTTCTTGGCGTGTATGTTCTTCGCTTTTCCCCCAATAAAAGTTTCATCCACCTCCACCGTGCCCGTCAACTTTTCTGTTTTCTGATGATGCGCGGCACGGATGCGATGCGCCATGAACCACGCAGTTTTCTGGGTGACGCCAACATGCTTGGCGAGTTGAACCGATGACATCCCCTTGCTGGTGGTGGACAGGAGATAAATTGCAATAAACCATTTGCGGAGCGGCAACTTGCTTTCGCCAAAGAGCGTGCCGGTTTTGATGGTGAAATCCTTTTTGCAGGACTTGCAGCGATACCGTTTGCCGCCTTTGAAACTATAAATTTCTTTGTGTCCGCAATGGGCGCAAAACTCGCCATCTGCAAAGCGAGTGGCGGTGTAGTGCTTCACGCAAGTTTCTTCATTACGGAAATGGTCTGTGAAATCTGTCAGGGTCTTAAATTCAAGTTGCGCTTTCATGTTGATTTATTGTGTCTCATTAAATATAATCTGTCAACGATTAATTGTGACTCATTTAATATGAATAAAAAAAGAGGCAGGCCGAAGCTGGCTAAGGGAACGGTGAAAGCGGATTTTATAAATCTCCGTTTTTCATCCGATGAAATAAAACAGATTGATGCCGCTGCAAAGCTCGCTGGGCAGAATCGGGCGAAGTGGGCAAGGGCCATCCTTTTGTCAGCGGCTAAACCGTGACTCATTTAATCATTGACCAAAAAGCCTCGCTGTGAGATGCTAATTCACAGCGAGGTTGATTTATCTCACTCTTGCTCTGCGGGCCGTGTGATTTCTCTTAGTGGGGATTGTCACGCGGCCCGGTGTTTTTTTACGCTCTGTTTGCGCCTACCGGGTCATCGTCCGGCTGTCGTAACGCTGGTCGCGGGTGGGCAATCCCCGTCTTGCGCTTGCATCTATCCTCAACATAAATATCGTTTTGGCGTACTGCTGGCCGCATCATGCAGCCAGAAATTATAATTTTGTT
>DASZCA010000168.1:0-2955 GCA_035943555.1 Verrucomicrobiia bacterium | reverse complement strand
CAAGGATGTTTTGCCCGCGCCAGATGGCCCGAAGATGGCGGTGACCCGGCCGTGGACTTCGGTATCCACTGCGAGCGTGAAATGCGCGAGCGGCAACGAGATGTTTTTCAGCAGCAGACTCACGCGATCTTCTTTTTCCGGCGCAGCAACAATTCACTGCACCACACCGCGCCAAAAGCGAACAGCACCGAGACGCCCAGCAATCGGAAAGCATGTCCGTCCTGCCCAAGCTGGACATCCTGAAAAATGGTCAGTGACAGGGTGGAAGTTTTTCCGGGGATGTTCCCGGCGATCATGATGGTCGCGCCAAATTCACCCAACGCACGGGCGAAGGCGAGGATCATGCCCGCGATGATTCCGCGCGCCGCCAGCGGTATCGTGATGGTAAGAAAAACACGCCACGGATTCGCGCCGAGCGTGCTGGCGATCTGCTCCAGCCGCGGGTTGACCTCCTCAAAAGCGGCGCGCGCCGAACGCACAAGCAGGGGAAAAGACATTACGCTCAGCGCCAGCAATACCGCCCGCCAGGTGAAGATCACATCAAAATTGAACGTATCATGCAGTAACCCGCCCACGGCGCCGTGCCTGCTAAAAATTTTCAGCAAGATCAGCCCGGTGGCGACCGGCGGCATGACGAGCGGCAACGCTACCAAGGTTTCGATGACAGATTTGCCCGGCCAGTCACGTCGGGCCAGTAACCACGCCAGCGCGAGGCCAAAGGGCAGGATGGTCAGCGTGCTCAGCGCGGAAACCCACGCGGTGAACCACACGATTTGCCAGTCTTCAACGGTCATTCAACAAGATGAAGCCAAATCGCTGGAAGACTTGTCCAGCTTGTTCCGAACCAAGATAATCCAAAAACTTCTTCGCGCCGTCCGGTTGCTTTGATTCTTTGATCAACGCTAGCGGGTAGGTGATTTTGGGCGCATCTGCGGCTGGAACTTCGTAGGCCACTTTGACCTTTTTAGAAATGCCCGCGTCCGTTTTATAGACCACCCCGGCCTCCGCGTTCTCCGATTCCACCGCCGCCAGCGCACCCCGCACATTTTCTGTGGGCACAACCTTGGATTCCACGGCCGCCCAAACCTGCTGCTTTTCCAGCCACGCCTTGGCATAGACCCCTGCCGGCACGGCCTTCGTATCCGCCAACGCGATTTTTCCCACGGCAGCATTGGTCAGATCACTGGCCGCTTTGATTTCCAACGTGCTGGCGCTCGGCACCACGACCACGAGAACATTGCCCAGACGGCTTTTGCGGGTGGCCGGATCGATCAGGCTCTTTTTGGCCAAATCATCCATCTTTGCGTCGTCGGCGGAAAAAAAGATGTCCGCCGGCGCGCCTTCCTCGATCTGCCGCGCCAGCGTGCTGGAAGCCCCGAAATTGAAAACAATTTTATCACCCGATTGCTTTTCGTAAGTGGTGGCAATGGCTTTGAGCGAATCAGTCAAACTCGCGGCGGCAAACACAGTGATCTCAGCGGCTTGAAGCGTCAGCGTGAAAGTTGACAGCGCCAGCCAGGTTGCAAAAAGGTGTAAGGTTTTTTTCATCTTATATTTTTAAGTGTTCATACAGGGAAACATAACGCGTTATATCCTGTCAAATATAACGGCTTTTGCAACGCCCTCGGGGGAGGGCATCCCGATACTATCTTTCAAGGCCAGTTCCGGCAACGCCCCGGCTCCAACGTAGGGCGGGCTTTCCCGCCCGCAAATATTTTGGCAAGACGCCGGTTAAGAGGGGGAATTGTAAATACTCGGCGCATTTGTAATATGGCCCGGTAGAGGTAGAAGAACCGGCAAAAAATTGCCAGTGTTTCTGCACTTTCAAATTTCAATCAACATGCGCGCGGGTGTTTCAATGGCGTCTTTTATCCGGCGGAGAAAAAGCACCGCCTCCCGACCGTCGACAATCCGGTGGTCGTAGGTCAGCGCCGCATACATCATCGGCCGGATGATGATTTGTCCGCCCACGACGACCGGTCGGTCTTGGATCGTATGCATCCCCAAGATTCCCGTCTGCGGCGGATTGATGATCGGCGTCGAGAGCAGCGAACCGAATACCCCGCCGTTTGTGATCGTGAACGTGCCTCCGGTCAATTCATCCAGCTTGAGTTTGCCATCTTTGGCGCGGCGTCCGAAATCGCCGATGGCCTTCTCTAATTCCGCAAAGCTCGATCGTTCTGCGTTCCGCAGCACCGGCACAACCAACCCCCGTTCGGTGGCGATGGCCACGCTGATGTCGAAATAATTATGATAAACGACGTCATCGCCCCGGACTTCTGCATTAAGTTGCGGAAATTGCTTCAAGGCATCGATCGCGGCTTTGACGAAGAATGACATGAACCCTAGTTTCACCTGGTACCGTTTCTCAAAAGTTTCCTGATGCTCCTTGCGCAATGCCTGCACGGCGGACATGTCGATTTCGTTAAACGTCGTCAGCATGGCCATCGTTTGCTGTGCCTCGATCAGATGCTTGGCCACAGTACGGCGCAGCATGGTCATGGGCACGACTTCCTCTTCGCGTCCCGGTGAAGACTTGGATCTTGCCGGCGTCGGCGATGACTTTGGTTCCTGCGTCTTTGTTTTTCCATTTACGGTCGGCTTGGTTTCTTCGTTTGCCGGCTTGACCGCAGTTTTCTTGTCCTCTTCAGTTTTTTTTTCTTCGGCTGGGACGGGGCTCGTGTCTCCTTCGGTGGATACGGCGGATTCAGATTTCTCGGTCTTTTCTTCTTGGTCAGTGTTTTTTGGATCGGGTGTGGTTGGCTTTTCCTTCCCGGTGGTTTCGGGCTTGGTCGCTTCGCCGCCTGACTCAATCTGCGCCACCACTTCACCCACGCTTACCTTTTCTCCGGCTTGGTGCAAAATCTTCGTCAACGTACCAGCCTGCGGTGCGCACAGGTCCAGGCTCGCCTTTTCCGAGTCAATGATGGCTAGCGGCTCGTCCTGCTTCACGGT
>DASZCA010000167.1:0-2332 GCA_035943555.1 Verrucomicrobiia bacterium | reverse complement strand
AAGTCAAAATTTCTTATTCCGTCGGCACGATGATCGAAATTCCGCGCGGTGCGCTCACGGCGGACGAGATCGCGCAGACGGCCGAGTTCTTCAGCTTCGGCACGAACGACCTCACGCAGACGTGCCTCGGCATGTCGCGCGATGACTCAGGTTCCTTCCTCGGTGCGTACACTGAGAATGAAATCGTTAAGAAGAATCCGTTTGCGTCGATCGACCAGACGGGTGTCGGCCAGCTCATCCAGATCGCGGCGGCGAAGGGCAACCAAACCCGCCCGGGCATCAAGCTCGGCATCTGCGGCGAACACGGCGGCGACCCGGAATCGGTGAAGTTCTGCCATCGCGTCGGTTTGACCTACGTGAGCTGCTCGCCGTATCGCGTGCCGGTGGCCCGCCTTGCGGCGGCGCAGGCGGCGATCGAAGAGAAGCGCAAGGCGGCGAAGAAGAAATAGGCACTAGCGTGCCGGCCACTGAGCCGAAGACAATTCAAAGACCGTCCGGAGAAATCCGGGCGGTTTTTTTGTTTTGGGGCAGGGATGGGGTTCTGGGGGAGGGCGGCGGTTGTGTTTGTGTATCGCGGGGGATGGTGAGGCGAAAGTCTTTGGGCGTTTTAATATCGCAGTGTTTTTGGATGTTGAAGCGGCATAAATGCCGCGCCCCGGCGGAGCTTCGCCGCGCGAGGGCGTAAGGATATTCCTAAATTGGTGCGGCTGATTCTGCCCGAGAGGAACGCAGCCGCGCTCTGGGGCTGGTTAAGTGTGGGGCAGTTGGAATTTTAATGCCATAATGCCATTGGACGTTGATGCGGCATAAATGCCGCGCTCCGGTGGAAGGGCGGTTATTTAGTTTTTTTGGCGTGCCAGGTGGACCAGGGTTTTTGCAGGCGGGTGGTGAAGGAGGTTGGGGGCTCGCGGTAGAGTTGGGAGCCGAGTTTGAGGGCGGTGGTGCGCAGGCTTTTTTGGCGGGATTGGATCAGGCGGATTAGGGGGCGGACTTCTTTCGATTGGTCGTGGTTTGAGGCGAAGTCTTTGAGCAGGGCGAGGTCGTGGTCTTCACCGAGCGCGGTGGCGAGGCGGTCGAGTTTGGTGAGAAGAGAACGACCGACAGCCGGCCATTCGGGGCAAAGGAGGCGAATCTGATATAAAAGGGTTTTTACGTGCTTGCGCCAGTCGTGATAGTGGTCGGCAGATTTTTTGGCGCGGGCGAGGATGGCGGCGTATTCGCCCTGGCGGTAGCTCTGTTGCAGGCCGGGTTCGAAGGCGGCCCAGCCGGTTTCCTTGACCTTCAGGTGCGCGAGGCGGCGGGCGGCTTTTTGGAAAATTTTTGTGGCTTGGACGGAGGAATCATCGTGGCGGAAACGGCGGCTTTCTTCGCGGCAGTGTTTTTCGAGGGCTTTGTGGAGGTGGGGGTAATTCTTTTTGGCGTGGCTTCCGGCAAGTTTTTCAAAAGCTTTGAAGATGACGCGGGCATCGCGCGAGGCGGCGAGTTGGCGGCCGGCGCGGCGGAGAGATTGTTCAAGCTTCTCTTGGACGCCGGCGTTCGTGTGGCCGTGGACGAGGCGGAGGATGGCGCGGAGTTTTTTGATCTCTTTGCGGACGACGTGGACGGTCGCGGGATGGAGGGAGCGGCGCAGGCGGAACAGCGCCTTGGCGATGTGTTCGCGGCAGACGCGGCGGATGGCGCGATCGGGTGCCTCGGCTTTTTGTAGATGCGACGGCATGACGCTGGAAGTTAAATTTATTTCTGGTGGAAGGCAACTGAGGGATTGCGAGAAATAGGGGCGAGGAAACATTCAACGCTCAAAATTCAACGTCCAACTTCCAAGCGGGCGTCCGGTGTTTTCCTTGGGCGTTGAGTGTTTGGCGTTGAATGTTTTGGCATAGGTGCAATGCGCTCTGGGAAACGGGGCGAGGCCGAATGCGCTAAAATCTTTCATAAGATTTTGAATTTTGGATCTGCTGTGGCTGATCCCGCTCCGAGCGGGACACAGCCGCGCTCCGCGAGAAAGGTGTCCGGCTGTTGAATATCTCCTTTGAAAATCACACGTTTAGTGCGGTTGGCCGGTTCTTGCCGCCGGGCTGGAAGCCCGGCTCTACGGCAGGCAGGATGCCTGCCGCTACATGAGAAGCGCCGCGCTCCGGGGACGGGGGATTCCAAATATACTTGGATTTTATCATGGCTTTGGGAATGGAAGGGGAGTAAAAACGGGCAATTAAATCATCATATGGGATCTATATTCTTTGGTTGTGTGGCTGGCTTTATCTTGTGGTTTCTCGTCCGTTACCTCGCCGCCGGGTTTTATACGGTGAACCAGAATGAGCGCGGGGTGAAGACG
>DASZCA010000166.1:0-25227 GCA_035943555.1 Verrucomicrobiia bacterium | reverse complement strand
CTGAGCCTGCGTAAAAAAATCACCGTCGCCCAGCAGAAAAAACTCGCGGTCGATACCCACGCGCTTTTCAACAGTTCGCACCTCTCGGCCGCCCAGCAAAAAACGATGTTGGACGATGTGGCAAAAACCCTGGCTGGCGCCGGCGTGGGCCAGGATGATGCCGATGCAGTGGTGGCCGACCTCAAAAAAATCGCCGACCAGACCAAGTAATCATGCGGAGCGTCAAGTGCCCGACCTGCAAAAAGTCCGGTGACTGGTTCGCCGGCAAATACGGCCCTTTTTGTTCCCATCGCTGCAAGCTGATTGATTTGGGCAAATGGTTGGGTGGTGAACACGCCATTTCCGAGCCGCTCAAACCGGAGCATTTTGAAAAATTCGCCGACCTGCCGCCAGGCGATTATCTGGACAAGCCGGACACAGATTGAACGCTTTTGTTGTAAGGTTCTCCAATGTTCAGGCGACGAACCTGGAGACATCAAATGAAAAACGCTATATTCCTTTTTTTGGCGGTGGCCGGACTGGTGAATTCGTCCTGTTCCCGCGCGCTGGAACCGGTTCAAACATCCAAAACTGTTGACGCTATGAGCACATCTGAAACCAAAACCTCCGGAATCACCAACGTCGAAACCGCCTATCTGGGCGGCGGTTGTTTCTGGTGCATGGAAGCGGTCTTCGAACGGTTGCCCGGCGTGGTGGCGGTGACCAGCGGTTTCGCCGGTGGCACCACTGAAAACCCGACCTACCAGCAAGTCTGCACCGAGACGACCGGCCATGCCGAAGTCACCAAGATCGATTTCGATCCGGCGAAAGTTTCCTATTCCAAGGTGCTGGAAGTGTTCTGGCAGGCCCACGATCCGACCACGCTCAACCGTCAAGGTGGCGATGAAGGCACGTCCTATCGCTCCATCATTCTCTACACGGATGAAAAGCAGAAGCTGCTCGCGGAAAAATCGATGCTGGCGGCCCAGAAAGATTTTCGTGATCCCATTGTGACGCAACTCGTGCCGCTCAAGAAATTTTACAAGGCCGAGGATTATCATCAGGCATACTACGATAACAATTCCAACGCTGGTTATTGCCAAGTCGTCATCGCACCAAAGCTGGATAAATTGGAGCACAAGAAAGTCATCCAGTCTGAACCGCAGACCAAGTGATTACTTCGGCAAAAAAGGCCGTACCCGTTCAGCCAGCAATTTATAGCCTTCAGGATTGAAATGCAGCTTGTCCGCGACAAACAGCTCTTGGCGCGGCAAGCCGTTTGTCCCCAATGACACGTCGTAGGTTTCGATGTATTGCAGGTAAGGCTTGTCCGCAATGTAACCGGCGGCCAGTTCGTTGAACCGTTTTTCCTTGTCATGCTGCCCCCAGCGCGAAGGCGACGGGCTCCATGAAATGAAGGCGATCTTCGTCGCTGGCAACTGGGCATGGACTTTCTCCATGAACTCCTTCAAGTCGCTAAAAACTTGGTCCACCGATTTGCCCGCGGCGAGATCGTTGCCGCCCGCCCGGAAAAATATCATTTTCGATTGGTAAGGAAAAATCAGCCGGTCTGCGTAATAAGTGGAATCCGCCACTTCCGATCCCCCGAAACCATGGTTCAGCACCGGCTGGTCCGGAAAATCTTGTTTCAATGTCTTCCAGCGGGCGATTGTAGAGGAACCGATGAAAATGATGCAGTCCTTCGCCGGTGGATTTGTAGCTTCCCGATATTCGATTGCCGAAATCTCTTTTTCCCATTTGGCATAGTCATGAACCTGGTTCGTCTCCGCACCAAAGGTGGAAAATGAGGCAAAAGCCAGGGCAATGGCCAGCGCATACCGTGCAATGTATTTCATGTATTGGATGTTGCTGAATGTTCTTGGCGTTGCCCGCCGTCCGTCGCCTTCGGAGCGCTGGCTTCAGCCCGCTTCAACGCGTCTATGCTAGGCCGTCACGCACAACTGCCGCTATCCAAAATCAAAATGCCGACGGGTCTGTTAGCACTTTGATTTCATCGTGATTAAGCCCATAATCTCCGTTTTCAATCTGACATCGCTGGAAATGCGCACATCCCCTGCTCCATCGTTTCCGAACGGACCAAAATTATTTCGCCGCGAGCGCCGTTTGGATGGCCTTGGTCACTTCGTCCGAGTCCGGCTTCACCTTGGAATCAAAGCGCGCTACGATCTTGCCGTCGCGTCCGATCAAGAACTTGGTGAAGTTCCAGTGGATGTCGCCCGGAAACGGTGAATCTTTGCCCGCCAGCCACACATACAATGGATGACGGTTATCCCCGTTCACGTCCAATTTATCAAACAAGGGAAAGGTCACGCTAAATTTTGAAGTGCAGAACTCTTTGATCTCAGCATTCGAACCCGGCTCCTGGGCATGAAACTGGTTGCAGGGAAAACCGCAGACCACGAAGCCTTGCGCGGAGTAATTGGTGTAAAGCGTTTCCAAGGCGGTGTACTGGGGCGTAAATCCGCATTTGGAGGCCACATTGACCACCAGGATCACGTTGCCCTTATAAGGCTTCAGGCTGGTATCTTTGCCATCAATGTCTTTCAACGGAATATCGTATACGGAATCGGCGGCACTTGCCAAAAACGTCGTGGCAAGAAAAGCGGACAATACGGTGAGACGGATGGCAAATTTAGATTTCATGGTTTGATAGTTTGCTTATGCCTCAGACGATACAGGCAACCGCCGGTTACAGCAAACCCAGTTCCCCGGAGTCCTAGCGGGTAATCCACCCGCCACCCACCACCAAATCATCCTGATAGAAAACCGCCGCCTGTCCGGGCGTGATGGCCCGTTGCGGCGTGTGCAGTTTCACTTTCACACGATTCGCCCCATCCGGAATCAGCGTCGCCGCCGTACCGGGATGATTGTAACGGATTTTAGCGGTCACTTCGACGGGTTCCGTCAATTGTTCAAACGGATGCCAGTTGCAACGGTCAGCCACAAATGTATCACGATCCAATGCCGAATCATCCCCTACCATCACCCGGTTAGTTTCCGGGTCCAGTTCCACGACATAAACCGGTTTGCTGGTCGTGATGCCCAGCCCTTTGCGCTGGCCGATCGTGTAAAATTCAATGCCATCATGGTGCCCCAGCACATGTCCGTGCAGATCCACGATCTCGCCGCGATGTTTTTGCGCCAAGCCCGCCGTCTGGAGAAAACCGCCGTAATTGTTATCCGGCACAAAACAGATCTCCATGCTCTCTTCCTTGTCCGCCGTCTTGAGATTGCAATGCCGCGCCACTTCGCGCGTGTCGCTCTTGGTCTTGTCGCCGAGCGGAAATAAAGTGCGCGCCAGTTGATCCTGCCGGAGCGAGAACAGGAAATAGCTCTGATCCTTGCGTGAATCACGTCCGCGTTTGAGCAGATAACGGGAGCCGTCCGCGTTCTTTTCCACCCGGGCAAAGTGGCCCGTGGCGATGAAATCCGCGCCCAATTGGTCCGCCCGGTCGATGAGCCGTCCAAACTTAAGGTTCTGATTGCACATCACGCACGGGTTCGGCGTGCGGCCGGCCTTGTATTCATCCGCAAAATATTGAATGACGTGCTTCTGGAAATCGGCCGATTCATCCACCAGGTAATACGGCACGTCTAGCTTGTCGCAGACCGACCGCGCATCCGTGACCGCCTGCGGCCCGCAGCACTTGTCCTCGGCGCGGTTGACACAATCCTGCGGCCACAGCTTGAGCGTGATGCCGATGACATCAAACCCCTGCTCGATCAAAAGCGCCGCCGTCGCGGAGGAATCAACTCCTCCACTCATGCCACACACTACACGTTGACGCTTTTGCGAACTCACAAGGCAAACAGTATATCAGCAAAGCCGCCCCTGTAAAATGCCTTTAACATGTAGGGCAGACTTTCCAGCTGCTCTGTAAAAGAACGCAAGGTTTCGAATCGTCCGAAATATTCTCGCATGCCCGTTGCGAGTCCCTTCGCCCCCCTGGGGGAGAAGGCTAGGATGAGGGGGCCGCTTATACCCACAGTGCTCTGCTCGACCATTTTTACCAAAGCTTTTTACAAGCAGCTTTCCAGCCGCCAACTCCAAATTTTAAGTTCTGTTTGAAAAATATGAGGGATTGCCGTCATAAAGCAAAACCGCCGGATGAACTCTCATCCGGCGGTTTTCTTGGATTTAAAAACTCAGCGCTTGTAGTAGCACAGATAGGCCACATCCGCCGTGGCTTCCACGTCAAATTTCACACCCTTGGGCACGATGAAAAACTGCCCCTTGCCGTGGGTCTGCCATTCGCCGCCGGGCAGCTTGGATTTGAGCGTGCCGGCCACGATGTGCATATGTTCAATGCAATCCGTGCCAAAGCTGTATTTGCCCGGTTCAATCACGCCGACGGTCGCCGGACCATCGGTCGTGGTGATCGCGAGACTCTGCACTTTACCTTCGAAGTAGGAATTATGTTTCATGCTTATAAAATCGATCTGATACTTGGATGTTGGGCGTTAAATGTTCAGCGTTGAATGTTTTCAGTAGACCACCTTGTTGAGCGGATACTCAATGATGCCTTCCGCCCCGGCGGCTTTGAGTTGGGGAATCAATTCGCGCACGACATGCTCGTCGATGATGGTTTCGACGGCTACCCAGCCTTTGAGGCTCAGGTTGGAAACCGTCGGGTTGCGCAATGCCGGCAATTCCGTGAGCAGGCGCGTCAGGTTCTTTTCGGCGATGTTCATTTTCAGACCGACCAAGGTTTCGGCGGCCAACGCGCCTTTCAACAACAAGGACATGGTCTCGATCTTCTTGCGCTTCCAGGAATCTTTCCACGCGGTGTGGTTCGCGATCAATCGCGGGGTGGAACTCAGCAGCTCATCGACGATGCGCAGCTTGTTCGCACGCAGCGACGAACCGGTTTCCGTGACTTCTACGATGGCATCCACCAGTTCGTGCGCTTTCACCTCGGTGGCGCCCCACGAAAATTCCACTTCGGCTTTCACGCCGTTCTTTTTGAGATATTTCTTGGTCAGGTTGACAACCTCGGTGGCGATGCGTTTGCCCTGCAAATCTTTCACGGATTTCACCGGTGAATTTTCCGGTACGCACAAGACCCAGCGCGCCGGTTTGCGCGACACTTTGCTGAACAGAAATTCGCCGACCTCATGAACCTTCGAGCCGTTCTCGATGATCCAGTCATGGCCCGTGATGCCGCAATCCAGGTAGCCATGCTCGACATAGCGGCTGATCTCCTGCGCACGGATCAGGCGGATCTCCAGCTCATCATCATCCACATAAGGCACATACGAGCGGCTGCTGACGGAAATATTGTAGCCCGCCTTGGCCAGCTTCTGAATGGCGGCATCCTGCAAACTGCCCTTTGGCAGACCGAATCTTAGTTTCTTGCTCATTTGAAATTTTATTATGACAAAAACGGGCATTTTGCGCTATTGCGCATTTTGGATCACCCAGTCATCACCCGTCTTTTTCAGTTGATAGCTGTAAAAACCGGTCACGGCGCCGCCGGCATACCATTTGCCGATGGCCGTCACGGTTCCATCCGCGGCCGGTTCATCCATGTCCACGCTCAAGATCATCGCCGGCTTGCCCGTGTCTTTGTCGCGTGGCGATTGATTGGGCTTGAGGTCGACGCGATAGCTTTCTTTGATCGGCGGTTTGCGGTTTGAGAATTGTTTTTGCAACGCGGTCACTTCCGCATCGTCGGCTCGCAGGAATATGGCGGTGTAATCGCCATCCTCCCAAAAATGTTTGGTGAGCAGGTTGCTGAACACTTGGATCTCGATTTTGGCCTCATCTTCCTTGGGCAGGGCGCTCGATTTCGGCAGGGCAACCGAATTGGTGTCGAGGCGCGGCATGGAAGCGTCATCACTGAATTTGATTTCAGTTTTGTCCGACTGGCAGCCGGCCGTCAAAAAGCCCGCGATGATGGCCGTCAAAGCCATGCCCATCAGTTGATATCCGTTTCGATGAAAATTCATGACGATAGATTAATGCTTCCAAACCACCCGCCGGCCATGCACAGAAATGCCCCCGCGCGCGATGGCCGCCACGCATTTGGGATATAGCTCATGCTCCGCCGCATGGATGCGTTGATGCAAGGTTTCAGTCGTATCGTTATCCAGCACGGGCACTGTTTGCTGGCCGATAATCGCGCCAGAATCCACGCCCGCATCCACAAAATGCACCGTGCAACCTGCGGCTTTCACGCCGTGATCCAACGCCTGCTTCCATGCTTCCAGTCCCGGAAAGGAAGGCAGCAACGACGGATGGATGTTCACGATGCGCCCTTCGAAGGCGCGCAAAAAATCCCCTTTCAACACCCGCATGAAACCGGCCAGAACGATCAGATCCACCTTCGCCGCCAGCAACGCGGCGACGAACGCGCGTTCGGCGTCTTCATCCAGCTTGGTGCGAAATTTCCCCGGCGCAATGTAGTGCGCGGGCAGCTTCCGCTCGCGGGCATGTGTCAAAATCCCCGCGCTCTCGACATCGCTCAAGACGATGCCGACTTCCGCCGGGATTTTTCCCGCCGCGATGGCATCGGCGATTGCGACAAAGTTAGACCCTTTGCCGGAACCGAGGACGCCCAATCGAAATGTGTTGCTCACCACGCTTTGAATAGCAGAATGACCCAAAACTGTCTGCCAAAATCCGTTGTAACGGAAGGTGTTTAAACCCCGTCTAGATGGCAACCCAAAGACTCCAACCCGATGATTTCATTGAAAAAACTGGCGACCGCCGCGTTTTTGATTCTGCTGCCCGTACTGTTGCACGCTGCCGCTGGCGTCACTGTTTCCGAGGACGATAATTCCTTCACCCTCGACAATGGCATCGTCACCGCGCGCGTCGCCAAGCACTCCGGCGACCTGATGTCATTGGAATATAAAAAATTGGAAATGCTCGATGCGGCGGGCAGCCGGCAGGCGGCTTATTGGTCGCATAATGCCGGGCGCGCCGCCAAAGTCATACCGCGCATCACCATCGACCCTAAATCGAACGGAGGCGAACGCGGCGAAGTTTCCGTCAAAGGAGTTTCCGGCGGCAACCAGATGGGCAGCGGCCCGGGCGGCACCATCACGTCCGATATCGAGATCCGGTACGCGCTTGGCCGCGGTGAGTCCGGCGTCTACACCTATTCTATTTTCTCGCACCCGACAAACTATCCCGCGACCTCCCTCGGCGAGGCCCGCTTTTGCATGAAGTTGAACGACGACATCTTCGACTGGATGACGGTGGATGCCAATCGCAACCTGAAGATGATCACCACCTACGATTGGAATCATGCCACGCAGATGAACATGAAGGAAGCGCGCCGGATGAACACCGGTCTGTACAAAGGCGAGGTCGAACACAAATATGACTATTCTGCGAACCAGTTCGATGTCCGCGCGTGGGGCTGGTCCAGCACGGAAAAGAAAATCGGCCTTTGGCTCGTCAATCCCAGCGTGGAATACTTGAGCGGTGGCCCGACGAAATACGAACTATCCTCCCACCGCGACGCCACGTTCAACACCAACAACCTCACCGCCCCTGCCCCGCCGACATTGCTGAATTACTGGCGCAGCAGTCATTACGGCGGGAGCATCTGCAACGTCGGCACCAACGACGCCTGGACGAAAGTCATCGGCCCGTTCTTGATCTACTGCAACTCGGCGGAAAAACACGATGCACTGTGGCCTGATGCCCTCGCTCAAGCGGACAAGCAAGCCAAGGCGTGGCCCTTTGACTGGGTGCAAGGCGTCGACTACCCGCACAAAAACGAACGTGCCACCGTGACCGGGAAAATCGTGCTGAACGATCCGCAAGCGCCGGATTTGAAGATGAAGAACTTGCTCGTCGGCCTGACGGCCCCGGATTACGCACCCGCCACCATCCCGCGCGGCCCGCGCACCGGCAGAAATGGCGGACGCGGCGGTGGTGGTGGCGGCGGGTTCGGCCTTGCCGGCGGCGGTGATGACGAAGCGGCGATGACCAACCAGAACAATTCCGTGGGCGGCACCACCAACGCAAGGATATCCGCGACGAACACGAACAGCCCCGCAGGTACCAATGGCTTCCGTGGTCGTGGTGGCGGCGGTGGCGGGTTTGGCCTGCCGCGCATCGTGGAATGGCAGAATGACGCGCGTAATTACGAGTTCTGGGTGCGCGCCGATGACAATGGAAAATTTTCCATCCCCAATGTTCGTCCGGGAAAATATACGCTCCACGCCATCGCCGATGGTGTGTTGGGTGAACTAGCTGTGACCAACATTACAATCGCCTCCGGCCAAGATTTGCCGCTCGGAAACGTTGACTGGCAACCGGTGCGTTTCGGCAAACAGCTTTGGGACATTGGTATTCCCAACCGCAAAGCCTCAGAATTTTTCAAAGGTGACGATTATTTTCATTGGGGCTGGTATCTGCAATACCCCAAGCTCTTTCCGCTGGACGTGAACTACGTCATCGGCAAGAGCGATTATCGCAAAGACTGGTTCTTTGAGCAGTTGCCGTACAATACGGACAGCAATAATATCACCGGCAATGGCCGTGGCGATGGCACCACCTGGGCGGTCATCTTCAACCTGCCGGAAGCGCCGCACGGCAAGGCCATCTTGCGTCTGGCCATCTGCGGCATCGGCACGCGCAGCCTCAGCGGAATCATGAACGATCAATCCATCGGCACCGTGACCAACCTGGCCTACAACGCCACGATCAATCGCGATGGCATCGGCGGTTCATGGTGCGAACGCGATCTGGCCTTCAATGCTTCACTCATGCGCGCCGGCACGAATACGCTGGAACTCACCATTCCGCCGGGCGGCCTTACTTCGGGCATTATGTATGATTATCTCCGGCTGGAGCTGGATGAGCACGCGACGTCAAAGTAATTCTGCCGGTGACGCAGAAATTTTTTTGATGACACATCGGCTTGCCGCATAAAGAATAGGCGCGCAACCGCAATGACCGTCACGCTATTCATCCCCTGCTTTGTGGACGCGCTGTTTCCGCGCGCGGGCATCAGCATGGTTCAGATCTTGGAAGGTCTCGGCCACAAGGTCGCCTTTCCCGAATCAATTTCCTGCTGCGGCCAGCCCCCGTTCAATTCCGGCTATTGGGACGAGGCGCGTACTGTGGCCGCCAAGGTT
This sequence comes from Verrucomicrobiia bacterium, assembly GCA_035943555.1. Lineage (GTDB taxonomy): Bacteria > Verrucomicrobiota > Verrucomicrobiia > Limisphaerales > UBA11358 > UBA11358. The sequence goes on along the minus strand of DASZCA010000166.1, from coordinate 16,131 downwards.
TTGCCGCAACTTGCCAATTCCGAAGCCATCGTCATCGGCTCTGGCTCCTGCGGCGCAATGCTCAAGGTGTTTTATCCGCAACTTTTCGAAAACACCCCGCAGGCCACGTTGGCCAAACAGATTTCCGATCGCACTTGGGAATTTTCCGATTTTCTCGTCAGCAAACTGGGCGTCACCGACTTGGGCGCGAAATTTCCGCACAAGGTCACGTTCCACGACGGTTGCCACGGCCTGCGCGAGCTGGGCCTGAAAAAATCACCGCGCGCACTCCTCGGCAAAGTGAACGGTTTGGAACTGGTCGAGATGGGCGAGGCGGAAACCTGCTGCGGTTTCGGCGGCACCTTTGCCACGAAGTTCCCGATGATTTCCACCGCCATGGGCGAAGTGAAATGCGCCTCCGCCACGGAAACCAAGGCGGAATATATTGTGTCCAACGACTCAAGCTGCCTCATGCACATCCAAGGCTTGCTCTCGCGGCAAGCCAACCCGCTCAAAACCATCCACCTCGCGGAAGTGTTGAACCTGAAATGAGTTTCGTCTCCCAATTCAAAGCGCAGGCCAGGGTGATGGCCGGTGATCTGCGTCACCGCAAGATCATCCGCACGGCGCTCCGCAATTACGAGATCGTCCGCGATGTCCGCAAAGCGTCGTTTCAAGACTGGCAGGGCGCACGCCAGCTGGCCGCCGAAACCAAATGGCAGGCCGTCAATCATCTTGACCAACACTTGGAGCAATTCACCGCCAAGCTGGAATCGCGCGGAACCAAAGTCCATTGGGCCAGTAACGCGGCGCAGGCTCGCGAAATCGTTCTCAAGATCGTCAAAGATAAAAAAGCGAAGTCCGTCATCAAGTCCAAGGCGATGACCAGCGAGGAGATCCACCTCAACGACGCGCTTGAACACGCCGGCCTGAACGTCGTCGAGTCCGATCTGGGCGAATTGATCGTGCAGCTTCGCAAGGAAGCGCCCTATCACATCGTCTTCCCCTCGATGCATCTCACACGCGATGAGATCAGCGAGCTGTTCCAGCGCGAACTCGGCAGCGCCGCCACCAACGATCCCGAAGAATTGACGATGATCGCCCGTCGTGCGCTCCGTAAAAAATATCTCACGGCGGATATCGGCATCACCGGCGCAAACTTTGCCATCGCCGAAACCGGCATGATTTCCATCACGGAAAATGAGGGCAACGCCCGTCTCACCGCCGCCCTGCCGAAGACCATGATTTCGCTCATTGGCATCGAAAAGGTGCTTCCGCGCATGGAGGACCTGGCGTTGTTCCTGCCCATGCTGGCCACCATGGGCACGGGCCAACAGCTGACCTGCTACAACACGCTCTATTCCGGCCCGCGCCAACCCGGCGAAACCGACGGCCCCGAAGAATGGCACGTCGTCCTGCTGGACAACCACCGCACCGAATTGCTCGCCGACGCCGAGCAGCGCGACGCCCTCCACTGCATCCGCTGCGGTGCCTGCCTGAATGTCTGCCCGATCTTCCGCAACGTCGGCGGCCATACTTACGCCACAACGTACAGCGGGCCGATCGGGTCCGTCATCACCCCGCATTTGCGCGGCCTGCAAGATTGGAAACATCTTTCCAGCGCTTCCTCGCTGTGCGGCGCTTGCACCGAAACGTGTCCGGTGAAGATTGACCTGCATCATCACCTGCTGCAAAACCGCCGCAATGCCGCGAAGCAACAGCCGTCCTTTGCCGAAAAAACGTCGTTTAAATTGTTCGCCTTCGCCGCGAACCGTCCGGCACTTTGGAATTTTGGCAAGAAAATGGCGCGCATCTTCCAGCCGCTGCAAGGCCTGGTGAAAGGCACGCCGGTTGACCCGGCCAAGGCGTGGACGCAAACCCGTGACCTGCCCCAACTGGCGCCGGAATCGTTCAAGGACTGGTGGAGGAACCGGAAATGAGCGAGCGCGAAAAAATCCTGGGCCGCATCCGCGAGGCGCTAAAAGTCGGGGCACCACATCCTCATTCGCATACCCATGCCCACCCGTCGCCAACATCGCCGCCGTCCACTCCGCGCAAATGGCTCCCCAAGGTTGGTGAAACCTACGACGAACAACTCGCACTTTTCGCGAAAAACGCCGCCGAACTGAAGGCTGATTTTCAATTGTTCAATTCAGCGGCAGAAGCCCGTCAGGGGATTGCCGCCTTGCGCGACAAGGAAAAATGGCAGCAAGTCGCCGGTCACTCCGGAGATCTGACCAACGCCATCTGTCCCGCCCTCAACCTTCCGCTGCTCCGCACGGACAAGCCCTACGATGTCCACGCCCTCGAAGCCTGCGATGCTGGCATCAGCGAATGCGATGCCCTCATCGCGCAGACCGGCACGGTGTTGGTCACCAATCGCAGCGCCGGAGGACGCGCCCTGTCAGTGCTGCCGCCGCATCACGTCGTACTGGCGCGTCGCGACCAGTTGGTTGCTGACTTGCCGGCCGCCTTCGCTTTGCTCCAGCAACGGTACGCCACCAATTATCCGAGCATGATTTCCTTCATCACCGGCCCCAGCCGCACCGGCGATATCGAGCGGATTTTGGTTCTCGGCGCGCACGGGCCGAAGAAGCTGACCATCATCTGCTTCTGATCCGGCTCAACTCCGTCCCTAGATTTACCGATATCCTGTGCTAGGGTTAGCCTAGGATGAATGCGCCATCAGCTATTGGTCCGTTGCACAAAGTTGTGGTGATCGATGACAACCCGATCATCCAGCGGGCGGTTTATTTTGCCTTGCGGGACAAGGGCTGCACGGTGCTGATGTGCGGCAACATCACGGATGCGCTGGCCCTCGTCCGCCGGGAACATCCGGAACTCATCGTCCTCGACATCAATTTCCCCTTTGATGGCTCCCTGAGTGGTGACCGCGATGGCTTCTGGGCGCTCAACTGGTTGCACAGCCAGATCGAAGACGCCAAAAACACGCCCGTCATCATGATCTCCAGTGACGACGCAGAAAAAGCCCGCCCCCGCGCCCTCGCCGCCGGCGCCGTGGCCTTTCTTCAGAAACCGATCAACAAGGATGAACTGGTCAAGCTGGTCTTGGAACTGGTCGGTCATAAACCGGCTCCAGCCCTGCCCGCCGTCTAAAATTCATAATTTGAATCCGGCGGTGACCACGCTAAAATAGGCGGAGTGAAAAGCAAGATTCTGCTGCCGGCCATTTTTATCCTCGTACTCGCGATCTCGCGGGTGCCGGGATTGCTGCCGTGGAATTTTAGCGTCGTCTATGCTTTCATGTTTTGCGCGGGCGTATTCTTCCCCCGGCAGCTTGTCTGGTGGTTGCCGCTTACGACCATCTTGGTCACCGATATCGGGCTGAATTTCTATTACCAATACAAAGGCTACACCGTCTGGGACGGGCCCGATCTGGCCAACCTCGCATTTAATTACGCGGCCTACGCCGTGCTGATCTTGTTGGGGCGCGGCTTCAAACCAAACACGTCGCTCATCAAGCTGGTCGGCGGCGGGTTGCTCGGAGCCATCTTATTTTACGTCATCACCAATACCGCCTCTTGGTTCTTCAACCCGTTTCACAACGCCGAGTACACCAGGACCATCGCCGGCTGGATCACCGCGTTGACCAAGGGCATCAACGGCTGGCCCAGCACGTGGGAATTTTTCCGCCACACCCTCCTGAGCGCCGGCCTGTTCACCGCGTTGTTTGCCACGGCCCACAAGCTCACCGCCGAATCACCGGCCGAAAAAACTGCCGGCGCCCGCGAGCCCAAAGCCGCCGAAGGCGAGCACGATGCGGAACCGGAGGAAGCCAAAGCATGAAAATCGGCGTCATTTCTGATACCCACGGCCATCTCGACCCGCGCGTGGAAAAAATCTTTACAGGCGTTGATCACATCCTTCACGCCGGTGACATTGGCTACGCATCCATCATTTTGGAACTCGAAATGATCGCGCCCGTTACCGCCGTGCTGGGCAATTGCGATAGCGACATCGGCTTCCACCTCACTGAAACGGTCGAGTTGGCGAAGAAGAAATTTCTCGTCCATCACATCGTCAACCCGCGTGACCTGTCGGAAATCGCCGCCAGCCGTATCGCCAAGGATCAGCCGCAGGTGGTTGTGTTCGGCCACACGCACAAGCAATTTGCCGAGACGCTCAACGGCATCCTTTACTTCAACCCTGGATACTCTGGCAAACCCAAGCATGGTGCTGATCGCAGCGTGGCCATCCTTCATCTGACGGGAAAGGACATCCGTCACGAATTTATCGCGCTCTAATCGAACGCCTTTTCGTTGTTCTTTAGTTAAAGTTTCTCAAACGGGAGCCGATAGGGCTTTGAGAGGTATCCACTCCAACCCGGTGATTACCCTCAATCATGCCTACAACCGACGTACTGACTCCAAGTGCGCCATCAGTGTCTTCTGCGCCGGTTAAACAGTCGGCGGTTCCTTATCTTAATGGTGCTCAAATTGTCTCTCCCGCGCCGGTTGCCGCCAGCAAAAACAACCAGGATGTCGCCGCCGGCTTGCGGCAGATCGGGTCACTGGCCAAATCCGTGGCGGTTCATTTTCGGCAGGCCGTGCAGGACATCGTGCGGATCAACTTGCAGACCAAAATACTTTCTTTGAATGCGCAGGTGGAAGCCGCCCGCGCCGGTGCCATGGGCAACGCCTTTGGCATCGTCGCCACAGAAATGGTCAGTCTGTCCGAACAGACCGCCAAGGTGACCAACGCGCTCGCCACGGAAACCCAAAACAGCATCGCTTCCCTCAACCAGATCATTGGCGGCCTCGGCCAGGACATTCGCGGCACGCGCTTGTCGGATCTCGCCATGATGAACATCGACGTGATCGACCGGAATCTGTACGAACGTTCCTGCGATGTCCGTTGGTGGGCCACTGACAGCAGCGCGGTCCAGGCGCTGACTAAAAAGACTCCCGAGGCATGTGAGCATGCATCACGACGACTTGGCGTCATCCTAGATGCGTACACGGTTTATTTTGATATTGTCCTGTGCGATTTGAACGGAACGGTTTTGGCTAACGGGCGCAAAAGCAAATTCAACTCCTGCGGCACCAGCCAAAAACAGGCGGCCTGGTTTCAGGCGGCCATGAAAACCGGCGATGGGACGCAGTTCGGATTTCAAAATGTCCATCGCACCTCCACGCTGGCCGGCGGACAAAATATCCTAGTCTATTCCTGCGGTGTTCGTGCCAACGGCGATGCTCATGGCCAGTTGATCGGTGCGATCGGCATCATTTTCAACTGGGAAGCCCTCGGGCAAACCGTGGTCAACGGCACGCTGATCAGCGACGCCGAAAAATTACACACCCGTGTCTGCATCGTCGATGACAGCGGGTTGGTATTGGCCGATTCGCACGGGAAGATCATTCAAGAAACTTTGCAACTGCCCCGCCAACGTGAATTGTTTGGCATGAAGAAGGGGTACATCGTGGATAAGTTTCGCGGCGAACCGACACTCGTCGCCCACGCGTTCTCACCCGGTTTTGAAACCTACGCGACCGGCTGGCATTCACTCATCATCCAAAAGCTGGAAATGACCTGACCGCGAAACTTCTATTGGCCGGCCGCCGCCAACTTCGCCGCCGTTTCTTTCACTCCCCGCAGATCTAATTTGCCCGTGCCAAGCATGGGAAAATTCTCCAAGCGGTAAAAGGCATCAGCCTTGGGCTTCCACAGGTTTGGCAGGTCGCTCGCCGAAAACTTTTCCAATACCGATGTCAAATCGCCATCCGGCAGCTTGTGGAGGACGATGAGACGTTCGCCCTTCTTTTCATCCGGCACGCCGGTGACCACGAACATCTGCTCGGCCTTGCCCGCCATCTCCTGCAATTTTTCCTCGATCTTGATGTGCGGCACCATTTCGCCGCCGATCTTGCTGAAACGGCTGAGCCGGCCGGTGATCTGTAAAAAGCCGTCTTCATCCATGGTGGCGACGTCCCCGGTGCAATACCAGCCGTGCCGCAACACATCCGCCGTCTTCTCCGGCTGACCCAAGTAGCCCTGCATGATATTGGGGCCGCGCACCAGCAGCATGCCGGATTCGCCAGGCGCCACCGGCTTGCCATCCCACGGATGATCTGCATCCGTCAGCTTCGCCATCATGCCCGGCAAGACGCGCCCGATTTTGCCACGCTTGCCGCCGATCTGGTGAAAACCCGCCGCGCGAAAATCCATGATGTTCACGGCCACTGCCGGTGCGCATTCGGTGGTGCCATAGCCTTCCATCGGGCGGATGCCAAATTGTTCCTGAAAGGCGTCGGCCAAACGTTCTGAAAGTTTTTCCGCCCCCACCACGACCATCTGCAAGCTGCCGAAATCTTCCGACGGCACGCCGCGCATGTAGAGTTGCAGGAATGTGGGCGTGGCCAACAGGAGCGTGACGGCATTCTCGCGCACCATCGTGCCGATGGCCCGGGCATCCAGCGGATTCGCATGATAGACGACGCCAGCCCCGATTTCAGAGGGCAGACACAGGGTGACTGTGAATCCGAAAGAATGGAAGAACGGCAGGATGCCAAGAAAACGGTCGCGGTGTGTAAAGTTCAGGATATGGCTGAACTGGTTCACATTCGAGAGGATGTTGTAATGCGAAAGCATCACCCCTTTCGGTTCGCCCGTGCTGCCGCTGGAGAAAATGACCGTGGCCAGATTGTCCAATGCCACTTCCTTCTCCTGTCCGGCAATACGTTTCAGCAAGGCATAGGGCGCCAGTTTGGCCAGCAGCCAGGCGGTGATTTTTTCCAGCGTGGTCGGGTTGGCGGCGAGGTCTTCGAGGTAAATGATTTTACCCGGCGGCGTGAGTTTGATCTTTTCAAGAAATTTGCGCGATGTGACCGTGGTCGCGATGTTGCACTGCGTTGCGCACGAGGCGATGGTGGATTCGGAGAGCGTGTAATTCAGGTTCACCGGCACCTTGCCGCAGAGGAACGCCGCGTGATTGACCAGCGCACCGGGCACACTCGGCGGGAGAAACAGGCCGACCATGCTTTGGCCATGCCAAACCGTCTTTAAGCGCCGGGCCAGAAAAATGGTTTTTACCAACGCGGGGCCAAAGTTCACGCTGCCGCTGGCGGCATCGGTCATCGCAAACCGTCCGGGATGGCGGCGCGCGCAACGGACAAAGTTGCGCGGCATTGGTTCCAGCTTGGCGCGGCGATACTGCCACGCGTCGGCGATAAGTTCCTGCACGGCTTCGCGCACCTCGATATGGTTGGCCGTTGGCGGCAATGCCTTGCCGAAACTCACCGTCACCGGATGCGGCAGGCGCTCGGGAAAACGACGCACCATCCGGCCATGTTCAAAACTGGTCGGGCTGCCGATGACGCCATCGAGCGAAATGGGGATGATGGGCGCCTCCACGTTCTTCATGATCCGCTCAAAACCGCGCTGAAACGGCAGGAGCTGGCCGATGCGTGTGATCTGGCCCTCGGCAAAAATACAGACAACCTCGCCATTGCGGATGGCCTCGCTCGCCGCCTGGATGGATTGGATGAGTTCGCGTGGGCGTTGCTCGGAGGAGATGGGGATGACGCCCATGATTTTGGCGAACGGCTTCACCCAGCGCTGCTCGTAGATGCGCTTGAACATCAGAAAGCGGATCGGCCGGTCGGTGGCCGCGATGAGCAGGAGCGCATCGGCAAAAGACAGATGGTTGCAGACCAGAAGCATGCCGCCTTTGGCCGGCAAATTATCGCGTCCAACAATGCGGACTTTGTAGACCGTGTTCGTGGCGCACCACAGCATGAAACGCAACAAGGCGTCAGGCAGCAAGATCAGCGCATAGATCGCGCTGCCCAGCGTCAGCACACCGCTCACGAGAAAGATTTGGCGCGGGGTGAGATGAAATTGTTCAGCGAGCAGCCAATGCGCGCCGGAAGCCAGAAAAACACCGAAAAAAGAAAGAAGATTGGCCGTCGCCTGCACCCTGCCTTTGTTCTCACGCGACGGTTTGTGCTGCAAAAGCGCCGAAACTGGCACAGCAAAAAAACCACCGGAAAAACCCAGCAGCGCCAGCAATACATAGGAGCCGCCTAATCCCACGCTTGGCCAGGCGAGAGCCGCGGAGAACACCGCCAACCCGGCGGCACCGAGCGGCACGAGGCCGTATTCGATCTTGCCGCCCGAAAGATAGCCCGCCGCCACGCTCCCCAGCCCGATGCCCAGCGCGAGCGCAACATTGAGCAGCCCGATGTCCATCTCATGCACATGCAAAACATTCTCGCCGTAAAAAAACAGGTTCAGCAGGAACAATGCGCCGATAAAACTGAAGTACGTATTGCCGATGATCGCCAGCCAGAGCGGACGGTCGCCCCGCATGGCGCGTAATTGCTGCCATACTTCGGCCGGGAAATTGGCGGTGAATTTCCGGGCCGGATCGGCGGCGGGTATCTTTGTGATCTTCAGGCAGGAAACCAAGCCCGCCACCGCCAGCCCGATCAGCACCAGGCCGGAAACCCATTGGCGACCATGAAATTGATTCGCCATGAAGGCGGCGGCAACGGTCCCAAGAATGATGGCCATGAACGTTCCGAGTTCAAGGATACCGTTGCCCCAGGAAAGTTTCCGCTCCGGCAACAATTCCGGCAAAGAACCATATTTCGACGGACCGAAAATGGCGCTATGCGTTCCCATCAAAAAAACGCACGCCAGCAAAATATTTTTATTCATCGTCCACAGGCCCGCCAGCACGACCGCCATGATCAGCAACTCGAAAATTTTGACCCCCAACATGATGGAACGCTTGCTGTGACGGTCGGCCAAAAAACCGCCGGCCATCGAGAATACGATGAAAGGCAGTGCGAACAGCGCGCCGATCGACTCGCCAAACCGGTGCTGGCCGGCGGCATCCATGGCTGCCTGTCCCGTGGCAAACAGGGCGACAAAGACGACGAGATTTTTAAGCACATTATCACTAAACGCCCCCTGGAATTGGGTGACGATGAGCGCCCAAAAGCCCCGGGTTGTGCCTTGGGACTGGTTTTGGTTTTCTGGCCGGGTTTCGTTCACGCCGCCAAGCTACCAGTCCACAGGGCAAACTGGGAATTGAAAAACTTTTGACGTCATCGTCCCTGCCGATGCCCAGTATCGGAGTTGCGGTGTGAATTTTCACGTTGTCAGTCCGGGTGGGGTGGCGTTAGCTTTCCCGCATGATCCCCCTGCCCTCCCGCCGCCATTTTCTTAAAGCATCCGCATTTACGGCGGCAGCGTTGCCATTTATCCCGGCACTTTCTTTGGCGGTAGAACCGAAGCGTAAAATTGGCTTCGCCTTGTGCGGCCTGGGCAATCTGGCCACGAACCAGATCGCCCCGGCATTGCAGAAGACAGAATATTGCAAACTGGCCGGCATCATCACCGGCACGCCAGAAAAGGCAAAACGCTGGCAGGCGCAATATAATTTGCCCGACCACAATGTTTACAACTACGACACCATGGCCAAGCTGGCGGATAATCCGGATATCGATGTCGTGTATGTCGTCACGCCCAACGGCCTGCACGCGGATCACACCATTGCCGCCGCGAAGGCGGGCAAGCATGTCCTATGCGAAAAACCGATGGAGGTGTCCCCGGAAAAATGTCAGCAGATGATCGATGCCTGTAAAACGGCCGGCAAACAGCTGGCCATCGGCTACCGTCTGCACTTTGATCCGAATCATCTCGAATGCATCCGGCTGGTACGCGAGAAGGTTTTGGGCAGCTTGAAATTCATTGAGGCCGGGTTCGGTTTTGCGATTGGCGATCCCAAGCAATGGCGTTTGAACAAGGCGCTATCAGGCGGCGGGCCGATGATGGATGTGGGCATCTATGCTTTACAAGCGATGCGTTATCTTTCCGGCGAGGAACCGGTCTCGGTTTCCGCCATCGCCACGACCAATGACAAGGTCAAGTTCCGTGGCATTGAAGAGTCACTCACCTGGCAGCTGGCTTTTCCTAGCGGCATTCTCGCGAATGGCAATACGACCTATGGGTTTGGCGGCATCAATCGCTTCTTGGCCAATACCGATCATGGCTGGCTGACATTGAACCCGGCCTACAGTTATCATGGCCTCACCGGCATGCGCAGCGACGGCCAGGCCATTCAAATGCCGGACGTGGACCAGTTCGCCGCCGAGATGGATGATTTTGCCCAATGTATTTTGGAAAATCGCCCCACCCGTGTGCCGGGTGAGGAAGGATTGCGCGATATGAAAATCATCACCGCCATCTACGAATCCGTCCGCACCGGCAAAGCTGTTAAGTTGACCTGACCTATGGGGTCAACTTTTTCATGGCATCAGCATAAGGTTGTCCATTAACAAAAACTTCTTTGATGCTTCCGCGCCCGGAACCTGACACGGCCACTTGGACCGTGAGCTTCCCCCGTGGATTCCCGGTGCCCTCCGCCACAAAATAATGCTCGATGCCATATTCAACGCGGACCGAGCCGGGGGAGTTTTGCCAGCCCCACTGGCATTTGCCGCGCAAGATCACTTCATTGTTCGCCGGGGTAAAAACTTTTATATCCGCACGGGTCACCTCCCAAAATCCATTTGTTCCGGCCGGGGCGATGGCGGCATAAACCTTCGTTCCCGCCGGCAAATCGTGATCGAGCAGCGGTGAAAACTTGTCGCGCGGGATATTGTTGATCTTGTAATTGAGCGACACATAATCGCCGCGCAACGGATCGCGCGGATCCACTGGCTGCGTCTCCAGCAGAACGGCTGTGCCGGCGTGTAAAATATTTTCCTGTTGAACAACAGTTCCCAGCAGCCACACGGATTGCAAGGCCAGGACCAGGACAAGCAGTTTTAATTTCATGCAGCCTCCATCACCGGGTTGGTTTTGATCTGCCGCATCAAAGTGCGACGTTTTCTTTCCAAAAAGACGCCGAACACTATCAGGAAAACGCCGGTCAGGACAAACATGGCACCCGTCAGAGCCATGGTACCTAACAATCCAAAATAGGCCGAAATGATGTCGAGGCCGATGAATACGACGCCAAGGTTGACCATGAACCGCGACCTTTGTTGCAAGCCCACCTGAATCTGCAACAGGCAGAATACAAACAACGCGATGACCGCAACTGTATTGACGCCATCCAGGTGCGCGACCCAATGATATCCCCTTTCCTGCGGCGTAAAAAATGCCCCGCACAATAATACAGCCGCGCCGGCCAGCGTTGCGCCCCATGTCCGGCGCCACTGAGAGTCTAATGCCGCCAACTGGCGCACGCCCAAGGCGACCAGTAAAACTGCGCCACCACCCAATCCCAATAATAATTGCGGTCGCACCTCCGCATTTTCATGGCCCCAATCCATGAACCCCGCCCACGTCAGCGGATATGCGAAAAGAAGCGCCCCCAGGGCACCGGTCTTTTCCAGTGTAGAGGCAAACTCCGCAAAAGTTGTCCGTCGCAACCAATAACCGGCCCCGATAAAAATCAGGCCAAGCAATGAATAAATCAGCACCTGCGATTCGCTCCCAAAATAAATCAGGCTGTCCCGCTCGTTGATCTCACAGCCAAACCAGGTACAAAACGCCACCAACATCAGGACCAGTTGCGCCTTGGAGCGCAGCAGCCAGGGCAACGCCGCAATGCCGATCAGCCAAAGCAGGAAGGCATCCGGAGTCCTTGATGCGAGATGATAAATCTGGCCGACCAGCGCGATATTGGCGAGGAACAGCAAGGAACCGGCGAGTTGCAACGCTTCCCCGGTCTTGCGATACACGCCTTGCACTTCCCGGAGCCACCACCCCCCGCCATGGGCACCCAACATCAACACCAAACCGGCGGCGATCTTCACTCCTCGTGGAATCGCATCCCAATGCGCCGAGATGAGCAGCGTAATGCCGGCGGCGATCAACACGGCGCCGACAAAGGAAATGATCATCAAAAACTTGTTGCCCTCATCTTTCAGTCCGAAATGCGTGATGATGCGGTCGCGCTGTTCGCCGGTGATCAGCCCGGCGGCGTGAATCTTTTCGATGTCTTCAGTTTTCATGTTGTCAGCGGTCCGAAATGGTGTTTCTTATCTACGCATTCTAATTGATTGCGTCCTCCGGCAGTGTATTGAAAATACTTTTGCCCATATCGTTTGCGGCTATGCTCTTCCATCTTTTTAACCGCAGACCGGGCGCTGATATTCCTTCAACCACGCCGGTCCGGGGCCATGACCCCGCACGGAGGTGTCTGGCTGGCGTTTCAGGCCAACGGTCCTGGCCAGCAGCCATTCGAGGCTTTCCCAGAAATGGATGCGGTCGAGGACCGGGTTCAGAAAATTCGTCATGGTGCAGTAATGGCTGTTCTTTGGATCGGTGTGATGCAGCGCATGGTGGCGCCCGGTTTGTAAGAGACGGATGTCCTGCAAAAATGAGATGATGCGCCCGTTCTCTTTGCGGGTGCGATGTTCCCATTTATGAAACTCATTGGCATTGGCCGCGAGGATCGCAAACAGCCAGACCTGCCAGGTCAGCAGCCCGGCACACCAGGCGCCGACAACGATCATGGCGGCAAACAACGCCAGATCCCATGAGCTTTGCCACCAACTGTGGCGGGTCATGAAACGCGGGTAATGGTGATGCACGATATTCGGGCGCCCGATGATCCGGCCGACCAACGGTGTCCGTTCGCGGATATAGGCGTCTTCAAACCAGTGAACCAGCCCGGCGACAAACTCGGCGGCAAATATCGTGACGGCGAACTGGGCAAAGAAACTTAGCATCGTTTTCATGCCCCGTTTGTAACCCAAGTTCTGTCAGCGGTGTGAATTGATAAAACTATGCGGGTATTGTTTGCATCAATTGAGGCCGTGCCACCGGCAGGTTTGACCGCGCCAGAATGCTGACTGTCCCGTTATTCCTCAAAACCACCCTGTTTCAGGACATGGCAGCGCGAATTTACAAGACAGCCGGCTCGGAACAGGAAATGCTTTTCACTCATGACAGTCAGAAACGGCCATGCAAAACATCCCTTCAAATATTCGCCGCCAGGCATTCACCTTGGTGGAAATCATGATTGTTGTCGCCATCATCGGCCTGCTGGCGGCGATCGCCATCCCCAATTTTGTAAAGGCCCGCGCCACTTCCCAGGCAAACGCTTGCATCAATAACCTCCACAAAATCAATGACGCTTCAGATGAGTTCGCCTTGGAAAAGGGAAAATATACGGGCGATGATGTGAATTTGAACCGCGACCTGACGCCCTATATCAAATTGAATTCCACCGGAAAAATTCCCGCCTGCCCGACTTCCGGCACCTATAGTGTTTCAAAGATTGGCGATGCACCGGCCTGTACGATCGGTTATACGGTTACTCCGGCACATGCCCTCCCGTGACCGGGCGGCCGGAAACCATTATCCCGGCCGCGTGTCGGGCGCTTCCAATGCGCTCCGGACTGTTTTCGCCAACGTAATGGTGTCGAACGGTTTTGTCAGAAAATGGATCCCCTGCCCGAGATGCAGATCAGAAAGCGTGATATCCGGGCTGTAACCGCTCATGTAGATGACCTTTAATTGCGGCGTTTCCGCGAGCAATTTTTCAGCAAATTCTTTCCCGTTCATTCCGCCAGGCATCACCAGATCGGTGAGCAGCAAATCGATCTCATTATGATGCTGCTTCCAAAGTTCCAAGGCGGCGGCTCCATTCCCGGCTTCGATCACGCGATAGCCAAGCTGGATGAGCGCCTTCCGGAAGGCCAGCCGCAGCGCGCTGTCATCCTCCACCAATAAGATCATCTCGTTCCCGCGGGCGGCGGATTGCAAGGTGGCCGGCATCGGTTTCGGGCGGCCGGACGACACCGCCAGGCGCGGAAAAAAGATCCGGAAGGTGGTTCCCCTGCCCACTTCGCTGTAGACATCCACCCATCCATGATGATTCGCGATCACCCCAAAGACCGTGGCCAGGCCCAAGCCGGTGCCTTTGCCGACTTCCTTGGTGGTGAAGAACGGCTCAAATATGCGCGGCATGATTTCCGGCGGGATGCCGCAACCGGTGTCCGTCACGCTCAGGCAGACATATGAACCGGGCCGGGACCTTGGAGATTGTTGGGCGGCCAGCTCATCCAATTCCACCGTGGCGGTCTCGATGAAGAGATTCCCCCCGTTCGGCATCGCATCGCGCGAATTGATGGTCAAATTCATCACCACCTGGTCGATCATGCCGGGATCGGCGTGGATATGCAGCGGCTGCGAAGAGAATTTGAAATGCATCTGGATATTTTCGCCCAAAATGCGCCGCAACATCTTGGTCAGGTCGGAAATGGATTCACCGAGATCCATGTCACGTGGCTGCATCTTCTCATGCCGGCTGAACAGCAAAAGCTGGCGGGTCAGGTTGGTGGCGCGCTCCGCCGCTGCCGTGATCTCATCCACGCTCTCCTTTTGTTCACCGGACAGCTCCTCGTCAAACCGCATCAGGTCAGACTGCATGCGGATGACGGCGAGGATGTTGTTGAAATCATGGGCCACGCCGCCGGCCAGCTGGCCGATCGCCTCCATTTTCTGGGCATGGCGCAATTGCTCCTCCAGTTCCCGGCGGGCGGTGATGTCCTCCGCCGTGCCCACCACCCGGTAGACATTCCCGGCCTCATTACGGAGGGGAAACGCCCGGTCATGAATCCAGCGTTCGGATTTGTCCGGGCGTTGGATGCGGTAGACCTCATCATAGGTGCCGGCCGTCTGCTTGCTGCCCGCCGCGTGCAGGATCCGTTCCCGGTCATCCGGGTGGATGGCCTCCAACCAGGTTTGCGGAGACTGATACAAGCTGGCGCAGGTACGCCCCCAAATTTTCTCGTAGGCGGGGCTGATGTACAGCATCTGCTGCTTGGCCGGGTCGGTGATCCAAAAAACTTCATTGATATTTTCCGCGAGCTGGCGGAAACGTTCTTCGCTGGTCCGCAAATTTTGGCCGGACCGTTTCTCGTCTTCAAGCACGCTCAGAAGTGCGTGCCGGGATTTTTCGCCCAGCGCCACCACCCGGTCAGCTTCCGCCTTGCTGGCCAAAAGCTGTTCGTTTTGGTGGCGAAGCAATTCCTCCACCCGGTTGCGCTTGAGGATCTCATCCGTCAATTCCCGGGCCTGCCGCCCCTGCTCCATTTGGGAGACGACCAGCCGGCTCAAGGCCTGCAAGGCCGCCAGTTGCTCGGGTTTTAGCGCGCGCGGCGTGCGGTCCATCACACATAATGCGCCCAGCGCCTGGCCATCATTCGTGACGAGCGGTGCGCCGGCATAGTAGCGGATGTGGGGAGCGGACGTTACCAGCGGGCTGTCGGTGAAACGCGCATCGGCACAGGCATCCTGGATCTCCATCACTTCATCCGGCCGGAGAATGGTATGGGCGCAGAAGGCGATATCACGCGGAGTTTCGGTCGCCTCCATTCCGATCCTGGCTTTGAACCATTGCCGTTTTTCATCCACCAAGGAGATCATGGCGATGGGGGTCTGACAGATCTGCGAAGCGAGCAGGGCCAGATCGTCAAATGCCAGTTCCGCCGGGGTGTCCAGCACATTGTATTCCCGCAGGGCTTCAAGCCGCTGGGTTTCGTAGGCTGGCTGCGGTGCTTTCATGGCCGTTCATGCCGTCGAGTTACGCCGTATAGCGTGGCGGCAATTGTTGCGCCGCCAGCAGTTCATTGACCTCGCGCTTCAGCTCCAAAATACGGTCCTCCCGGCCCAGCGTGGCCTCATACCAGCGCTGGAGCTCGTGCAGTTGCCGTTGGAGCTCAACCTCGGTCCGCTTGCGCTCATCCCGCAGGCGCTTTTGCTGCAACGCCTGCTCTACTGCCTTGCCCAGACGCGCCGTGCGGTCTTTCAACAGATAATCCGTGGCCCCAAGCTTCATTGCCTCCACGGCCACATCTTCCCCCACCGTTCCCGAGATCAGGATGAAGGGGATGTCCAGGCCGCTGGTTTGCAACAGTTCCGCCGCCCGCAATCCGCTGAACTGGGGCATCGCAAAATCGGAAAGCACGATTTCCGGCGACTTCTTAAGTTCGGCCAAAAATTCGGGTTCAGTGTCAACGCGCGTCCACTGCGGATTAAAACCCGCGCGCCTCAATTCCGCCAACACCAGTTCGGCATCATTCGGATTGTCTTCAACAATCAATAATTGCAATGCCTGCTTCATTTCCTTTTTTCTGTCTTCAAGTTTTCGGCGGCTGGTTCAGC
>DASZCA010000165.1:0-28663 GCA_035943555.1 Verrucomicrobiia bacterium | reverse complement strand
CACGTTTTCCGTTGGAACATACACAAATGGCCCTGGAAACATGGCACGCTTCCTTAACCCTTCCTACGCTTGCTTTTCTCAGGGTTCAATTTTTGTGACGGATAGCGGGAATCAGCGCATTCGGCAAATATCATTCAACGCGCCAACCAATGTTGTTTCGGGCGCCAATCTATCAATCAGTAATTTTGCCGGAATTACGGTAAGCGGTATTGTTGGCCGTACATATCAGATTCAAAGCTCGCCGGATATGTCAACGTGGTCAACGCGGGCAAGTTTATTTTTAACATCCAGCCCCTTCCTCTGGATAGATCAAAATCCAGTTGCCGGAAATAAATTCTACCGCGCATTGTTGTTGCCTTAGCGAAACCGAATTCGGCGGTGAGCCCTTATTTGTTAACGGGTTTCGAGTTGAGTTTTTCTGACGTATGGCCGGTAGTGAGAAGCGGAGAGCCGTAGCTTAGAGGGTGGATGGCTAAGCGGTAGGCTGAAGCTGAGCAATAACGGCCAAATGTCAGCCCAATGTGGGAGACGGACAAGGGGCACGAGTTGAGCGGTGGCCTGCCACGCTGAAAGCGAGCTCTGGCTCGTGCCTCTTGGACGGAAGGGAACATCAATAGTTAGGGCTTGGCAAAAATCCTAGAGATCAATGTGTGATTTTAAGAAATTTCTTCCATCCTCTATTGCATACGCAGCACACACGCCTGACAGTTCATCTTCGGACAGCACGCACTCCCGGCAATAACCCCATTGCACAAAGTAATGATTGCCATAGAGCGGTTCGCCAGAGCAAGCGTCGCAAATGATTTCAAAGCCGTCGCCAGGACCACCGGTGCTTAACTGCACATTCAGTTTAATGGTGGCATCTATGGCAAGGCAGTCGTTCCACAAGTCGTCCAGTTTATCCGGGCAATTCTTCGCTTCGCTAATATCTTGCATGCGCATTTCAAAATAGCGCCTAGCTTCAGTGTCATTGTTTTCCATGAGTGAACTCCTTTTGATGGAGGCGGGCTTTTGAAGCCCGCCCCGGATTGGTTATTCAGATTTCTCTGAAGGGATCAGAAGGGTGATGCGCCCGTCCAATGGAACGGTATCAAGTTGGATGTTGAAACCATTGCCATGTGCATGAGCCCATGCGGCACCGATGCGGGTCCAGTAATCTTTACCGGAATTGCCTTTACGCACTTGGTATGCGATGAAGCTCGGTGCTTTTGAAGCGTAAGTTTCGTTTTTTGAATCAGTCATTTTAAGTCTCCATTTTTAGTTTTCGGCGGCGCTAATCGCTGCCTGATGGCAAACACGGGAAGTCACTAGGGACAAGGCGTAGCGAACCGGGCAATTTGAAAATTGGGGGCGACCTTCAGGGGGAGCCGATTTTCTGATTGCGCGGCTTGGCTGGGGCTTCACATTGCCAATCAGAACGGCAGCGTTGGCGAACCGAATTTAGGAGACGATTGCTGATGAATCCTCGAAACAGCTTTTAAGCACCTAAGATGAGAAATTCGTTACCAAAGTGTAACGCTTCATCGGTTGACCTGGCGCAGCGCGATGCCTAGCCTTATAGGCTGGAAACAGGTGGTTGTTGCTTATCGTTATGGCGATTCTCCTCAAAGTGAAGTGGGTTGATAAGACTGACGGGGTTGATCCGTATCAGTGCATCACGCACATTGGCGGCAAGGACGGCCAATTTCAGTGGAAACATTCTCACGCACAGGCCATTCAATCGATCGAGGACGGCTTGTTTGATTACTATGTGCAAAAAGATGCCCTTGCCGTAAAGTTGGAAGTGGGAACGGCACTTGGTGGCGGCAAATACCTAAAGGCACGGGATGACAAGGAGCACCCCGAATTGCTGCTGATGCTTCCCCGGAGCTCTGCTTAGCTCCTTAATTGGAATCGCGCAATTTATGGCAAAAAAACTTCTTAGATCCGTGCCAATCATTGTGTCGCAGCGACCGGTGGCAGCGGTAAAAATTGACCTCACACCGGTACAAAACGAGTCCGGCCAGGAAGTGCCATCGTTCAGCGTGTTCGTGGCGGAACTGATTGCGTATTCGCAAAATTGTAACCGCACGCAAGTTAAGCTGACCAAAGGCCGGGTAATCGAAGTTTTGGAAAGCACGGAACAGATTGATCGTTTAATCCGGGCTGCCGCCTCTCAAAATCATTCGGGTGTAAACCCGCCGACCTCAACCAGCTATTAGTGGCTTTTTTGCCACCAAACCGCGTTTTGCGGCGAATAATGGTCTTAATCGCCGCAGATTTGCGGTGAATGTTGCATTTGCGGTGAATATCTGCCATATTCGCCGCAAACTTGCGGAGAATGCGTTATGACCTACATCCACCAACGACCGGCCTGGCCTAACCTTACTTGGGACAACGGCAAGCTGTTGCCCCTATTAGCGACGGTGAGGCATCGCCAAGGGATTCTGCTGGGCCGAATGGAAGGGCTTGGGTTCAGGTTGCGCGAGGAGGCAACGCTCACGATGCTGACTGCGGACGTGATCAAATCCAGCGCAATAGAAGGCGAACTGCTTGATGTGGCACAAGTGCGTTCCTCCATTGCACGCCGGTTGGGCCTAAACTTTTCAAATGAGGTGAATTCAAGCCGCAATGTCGATGGCATTGTCGAAATGATGCTTGATGCAACTCAAAAATATGCGAAGCCGCTAACGGCAGAGCGATTGTTTGGCTGGCATGCGGCGTTGTTTCCTACCGGACGTAGCGGGATGCACAAAATAGCTGTAGGAGCTTGGCGCACTCCGGAAGTGGGGCCTATGCAAATTGTGTCCGGGGCAATACATGCCCCCAAGGTGCATTTTGAAGCGCCGGTAGCGAACCGGTTGCCGCAGGAAATGTCCGCTTTCGTTGAATGGTTTGAAATGAAAGAAATTGACCTGGTTCTAAAGGCCGGGATCGCCCATTTTTGGTTTGAAACCGTTCACCCTTTTGAGGACGGCAACGGCCGGATCGGCCGCGCCATAGTGGATATGGCACTGGCGCGAGCGGAAGGAACTTCAGAACGTTTTTACAGTATGTCCTCCCAGATCGAGGCCGAAAAAAAGCAATATTATGATTGTTTGGAGAAATCCCAAAAGGGTGACATGGACATCACGTCTTGGCTGGAATGGTTTTTAGCCTGCC
This sequence comes from Verrucomicrobiia bacterium, assembly GCA_035943555.1. Classification (GTDB taxonomy): domain Bacteria; phylum Verrucomicrobiota; class Verrucomicrobiia; order Limisphaerales; family UBA11358; genus UBA11358. The sequence continues at coordinate 25,522 of DASZCA010000165.1, read as the reverse complement.
TTGGCCGTGCCATAGCCAGCGCTGAAAATGGCCTTACCGGCGTGCTGCGGAAAACCAAAATATGGGAGCGCATCAACAATCTGGCATCGGTCAACGAAAGGCAGCAAAAAGTGATTAACCGTTTACTAGATGGCTTTGAGGGCAAGCTTTCCTCCTCCAAATACGCCAAGCTGGCAAAATGTTCCACGGATACGGCTTTGCGGGACATCAAGGAATTGCTGGAGCTCGGCATTCTGGCACAGGATGAAGGGGGCGGCCGTAACACGAGCTATCATTTGATTGAACAGGGAAATGATGGAAAATAGCGCAAAGCGGGACGCGGTCACAATACTGTCATAATTTGGAGGTAAGATAAATTGTGGAGGGGGCGGATGGCCGCAGTAGAATTGGAACGGAAAAGACAGTTGGAGGATACGGCATTGAGCCTGCAGAAGCTGCTGACAGCTTCTGCACATGGGGTTAACCCCATGTTGGAAACGGCGCTCGCGAACATCTTCAAGCAGATTGAGGTTCTCGAAAATGAAGCCAAAGAGTCTGAACATCGTACCGAGCAAGCCGTGGCCGCACAGATCGCCGAGCAGGAAGCCACGTTAAATCGCGAGGAAAAGCGTGTTTTTGCAGGCTTCGTGGAAAAGGAATATTTCACAAAGAAAGATTTTGGTTCCTTGGAAGATTTTTATCGGAACTCATGGGACAAGCTGACAGACAATGGAAAAAGCGAAATGAGCAAGCGTCTCCACGAAGGTATTGTACGACATGAATATATTTTTGATGAACTTCCAGAAGTAATCCAAGAAAAAGACTCAGATTTCCTGCAAGAACAAAAGGGAAAATCTGCGATGGCGGTAATTCCCCAGCCAGAGCATTCGAAAAATGAGGAAAGTTTGCAATCGCTGTCAAATATTGATCTGAGCACGGTTGACCTTTCCAAACTGAGCATTGGTGAAACGAACAACCAATTGCCTGCAAGCGTCCAAAATCTCCGCGATGCTCGGGAGCAAAAAACGCGTTGATTTAATTGTCCTTGCGAAGCCCTGCGTGAATTCTCATGCTCATTTCCGCTTTGCCGGTCACGCTTAATTTATCGTAACTGCTGGTATAGAATTTTTCCAAAGCCGGAAAATCGTCTCTGGTAAATTTGTCCTTTTTCAAAAATGAGGCAAAAATTTCCCGTTCTGATTCGGATAGCGCAGTTTCCTGATCGGCAGAATACGAAGCCGGAACAGGGAACTTTTGTTTTGCATTCTCGAGCAGCGATGAGCCGCGCTCTACTGCTGAATTCTCTAATTCCAATTCGTACTCGATCAGAGCGGCTTCCACTGTTTCGTTAAATGCGCCGATGAGCGCTGTCTTGATTTTTGCAGCATCTTCCGGCTTCAAAGCGGCATCCAATCGCTGAAACAAATTGGCAATCATGTTAGTGATTGAGCTTCCCCCAATCTGGGGTGAAATCTTTAAAACGGCCTTTTCAAACTCATCAAATGCCTCTGATTCATTTCCGTCTACGGTCATGGCGGTGGATATTAGCCTTTCCTGTTCTTCCAACAGGGAAACGGCTGCCGGGTGGGTAACGCAATTTCGCAAAATTCCGCCGATATTTCGGGAAAGAGGCTCCAAACCGAGTTTTGGAGAAAGCGCTTCCCAATTTTTAACTGCGCGATCTGCGCGGCCGTCAGCTAAAAATGTGGGATGGTATACAATGGGATTGTTTCCAAATTTTTGAATGTAAATATTCTCAATTCTCCCGGCGTCTAACTTGACCTGGTTCCAGTACGGAACTGGGCTTCCGTTTTGCTCAAGTGAGTCAGCTAGTTTGAAAAAAACCGCTGTCAATTTCGGGGTTTTGTCGTCTGCAAAGCTTTTAGCCGGAAGAAACGACGCCAATATCGAGCAAGCCATTATCAAAATCTTAACGATTGGCCTCATATAATTGGGTTTAAGCAAATGTTCGCATGAACCAGAATCACGCATTCTGGTTCACACCATCCAAAGGGAGCAGCCATGTTTGACCGGAGTGGCAGTCGTAAGTATTTAAATTCTTCGGAGCGAAAGGCCTTTTTAATTGCCTCGAAAGAGGAACCTACTATTGAAAGGCGTGCGTTCTGCCTATCTTTGTTTTATACGGGAAGTCGTATTTCAGAAGCGTTGAATGTGACGGTAGGCAGAGCGGATTTGCGTGTAGGAGAGATAGTTTTTGAAACTCTAAAGCAGCGACGGCGTGGCGAATTCCGTTCCGTTCCAATTCCTAAGACTTTGGTAAATTTAATTCTGAAGCTCCAAAAGCGGGCTGACCCATCAGCCCGGATTTGGAATTTTTCAAGATCTACTGCTTACAGAATGGTTAAAGATTGTATGATGCGTGCTGGGATAAATGGTGGCATGGCTTCCCCGAAAGGATTGCGTCATGGATTCGCTGTGGCCTGTCTAACTCACAAAATCCCTTTACCCACTGTGAAAAAGTGGCTGGGCCATGCTCGATTGGAAACTACCGCAATTTATCTCGACGTCTCCGGTGACGAAGAAAGAGAACTGGCTAGCCGGTTATGGTGACACTTGAATGTTGCACCGGTAGCCGGTATTATTTTTACATGGCTCAATGCACAGCACCAGTATACGGCCACCGCACAGCGAGCGCCGCAGAGGCTTGCCCCGCATGTCGTGGTCGCTCGCGTGGTTATAGTTCTTATTCGTATCCGTCTTCATCATATCCATCCTACTCCCCGCCGCAGAGCACTGGCGGCAGCGGAAGCGGTGGTGGCGGGTCCGGAAGCAGCGTTAGGCCACGTTGGTCGCGAGCAGGTTCTAGCGTGGTGTATACGATTACCGAGGTGCGGGCACTGACGCCAATCCGAGAGACCGTTGAAAAGCGAGCGTCACTGCCTGACCTTCGGGATGTGTTTCTCTGCCACGCATGGGATGACCGCAGCGGGGCCGCCAAAGAATTGCACGATCAACTCGAATCTCGTGGAATCAAGGTTTGGTTCAGCGAGAAAGATGTTGCTCTGGGCACGCCGTTGCTTCGCGAAATTGATAAAGGGCTGGCGAAGTCACGTGTCGGGATCGTGCTAGTCACTCCTGCGTTTCTGAGCCGCATTAAAGGAGAAGGCATTGTAGAAAAGGAGCTTTCAGCACTCCTTGCGAGCGAACAACTCGTTCCTATCGTTCACGGCACGACGTATGAGGCTCTCCGCGAAGTAAGCCCGTTACTTGGCTCACGAAGCGGCCTTAGCACTGCAGAGGCATCGATGGCAAATGTCGCCGCGAAGTTAGCCGAGTTGGTCACGCTTTAACCCATTAAGGGTTTATAGATTTTCCCTAAAGCCTCGGAAATTCACTTGCCATACTCGTCCCATGGATTAGCTTTTATCTGTGAACCAGAATGCGTGATTCTGGTTCATTTCGTTAAATTTAAAACTCATAAAAACGGGCCATTTTGAGGCCAATCCTGAGAGTATCAATGCTCCTCGATTCGGGCACTACATAAAATAAAAATAGTCACAAAGGGCAGAAGGACAAAACTAAAAGGGCGATCATGGAAAAAACACAGAGGGTCACATTTTCACCCGGTGAATTCGCAGCCCTTTTTGGCAAGGCACAAACATGGGGCTACCGCCAACTTTATAGCGGTAAGGTGAAAGCAACAACCGAGTATGGGCGGATCATGATTCCGGCGTCGGAGGTGGAGCGAATTTTAGCAACTGCCGGCATTTATGACGGAATCAAGCCGCGAGTTCCGCAAACCAAGTCTGTCCTACAAAAACTTGCACCGAAATTGGGAGGAGCATGGCAAAAATATCTTTTGCATAGGCGGCAAAACGGCGAAAACAAGGCTCGTGCTACTCCTGCAAAAAGTTCGACCGGGACGCATGGGCAGATACCTTGGACGGGCAACGCCCGCCAAGCAGCCTTGAAAAGGCTTGGCGGTCAAAGAAACATGCTGCATTGAAAGGCAATTATTCGTTTTTTTCAGAAGGCGGCATTAAAAAGTCAGGCAGATATTTAGGTTCATCCCATGTTTTTATCCAGGGTGCGGCGGTTTTTTCCAAGGCTTGCGTGAATTTTTTGTCTTCGCCTGGGGAGAACAACGTACGAGCAAGAAAAGTGTGAATTCGGTTCACTACGCTGATCATCAGTTTTTTCATTTCGTCCTGATTGATACGCGAAACTTGATTCCAGGGGATTTCCCTACCTTCAGCGTCAATAACCCTTACGTCGGAATAATCGCCAGTGCGGGTGACAGGCGAGGTTCCTTCATGAAGTTTTTCGAGATAGCCACGCCGCATACAAGCGGCGGCCATGATCTTGGCGAATTCTTTTTCAAATTTCTTTTGGTTGGCTGGCATATTTCCCTCGCTGGTTTTACTAAAGAGATATGGGGATTGGCTAAAAAGTCAATATGCAGGCTGCTATGTGACTATCAGGCCGCAAGACAGGCGAAAGATACTTTCTGCGCTTGGGCCACGCTATGTTCCCTTCGCAGGTGTCCATAGGTCTTCATAGCGAGTGCGCCGCCGTCTTTGTGGCCGAGCCAGCGGGAAACAGTCGGTATATCCACACCACTTTCGATGCAAATGGTCGCGAAGAAATGGCGCAAGTCATGATGTGTGATTCGGGTCATTCCAACTTTTGTGGCGGCGCGGTTTATCGACTTTTGACATTCACGCACTAGAAAGACTTTGGCAGTGGGTGCTTCGTCTGCCCGCTTCTCTCGCATTTTCTCAAACAGCAAGCGGGCTTGCGGAATCATTGGTACGTGACGGATTTCACCATTCTTGGTGTTTTCCTCTGGGTCGCCTTTAACGGTGATATCCCCGTTCGTAAAATCCAAATCGCGCCACTCCATCTGGGCTGCTTCACTCTTGCGGCAACCGGTGAAAGCCAAGCCTTGGGCGAGATCAGCGCAATTCTTTGAATCGCGTCCTTTGCCGGCTTGCATTTCGGGAATGAAGGCGGCGAACTGGGCGCGGGTGGGAAGTTCGAGTTGCTTCGCTCTGATGGGTTTCCGTTTCAGGATGGAAGCGGGATTGGAATAGAGGATGCCATTTTCAATGGCAATCTTGATGATGTTGCTGACAAGAGAAAGGGTGTGGTTGTACCGGGATGCGGAGGTGGTTTGGGCGTATCGTGCTGCCCATTCCCGAAGCATGTTCTGGGTGAGTCCTCGGAGTTCGATGTTGGCAAGCTCCGTCCAACTACGATTCAAAGCGCCAAGGGTTTCCTTCCAGTAAACGCGGGTGCGGCGTTTAAGGCTGACATTTTCGTCCACACGCTTCATGTGAAGGGTGGTCGCCTGACCAAACGTCATTTTTGCGTTTGCGGGATCAATTTGCTTGGTCTTGCGCTCGCGGTGTTCTTTGAGTTGGTCGGCCAGCTTCGCCTCGGCCACGGAGAAATGGGAAGTTTTAAGGGATTTCCAAATTTCTTTACCATTGAGGTAAAGACGCGCATAGTAGCGTCCTGATTTGTGGCGGACTAGATTTTGCAACCGTGTCGGTTCCCATGTTTTGCCGGTAGACTCAGCTTTCATCCTCTACCGTAGAACATAACCGTGAAAACGCAAATAAAAGTCGTCAAAATATACGTTATTTCTTAGGAAATGCGCCTGTAGCTCAGTTGGATAGAGCACCTGCCTTCTAAGCAGGTTGTCGCGCGTTCGATTCGCGCCAGGCGCACCATTTATTTCAAAGAGCGGGTCAACGAAAAATCAATGCGGCTCCGGCCCCTGCGTCACCTGCACCAGGTCATCCGGCCGCAACCATTTCGCGAATGCCGTCTGCACATCCTTCGCACCCAGTTGCATGTAGATCTTTCCCGCGCGCACCGGCTCATCCAGCGGCAGGTCCACCATTGAGCGCCCCAGCCAGCCATCCGCGATGCCGCCGACGCTCGCCTCCGCCAGCGGGATGTCCCGCAGCAACATCAGCTTCGCCTGATGCAATTCTTGGTCCGTCACCTTCTCCGTCTGCATCTGCTTCAGATCACGCAAGATCATGTCCCGCGCTTTCACCACGTTTTGCGGGTCGCACGCATACGATGATTGATAAACCCCGCGGCTCTGGCCGATGTTGAAACTCGAGCCGACAAAATAAACCAGCCCGCCCTTTTCGCGCAGGTCGCGGTAAAGTCGCGTCGCATAAAATCCGCCGCCCAGCACGTGGTTGCCCAGTTGCAGCGCGTAGTAATCTGCGTTCGTCCGCGTGATTGCCATCGTGTGCGCCAGCGTCACCTTGTCCTGCACGCGCGCCGCGTCCGGCACCTGCGTGACCACCTTGGCATTGTTCGGCGCCGCCGGGAACAGCGTGTTCGGCTTCGCCCCGTCCGCCTTCCAGCCGCCGAAATTTTTCTCGATCGCCGCCACCGCATCCGCCGTCGAAATGTTTCCGATCACCACGATCGTCGCCAGGTCCGGACGGAACACGCTCGTGTAATAACCCTTCACGTCATCGATCGTCAGCGCTTTCACGCTGTCCGGCGAGGCATCGCGCTGCGCCGGGTCGCCCTTCGGGAATAGCGCCGCCGTCAGCGCCAGGCCCGCGATATGATCCGGGCTCGACAATTCACCCGCCACCTTCGCCGCCAGTTGCGTCTGGATGATCTTGAAATCCGATTCTGGCAGCGCGGGCGACAACACGTTGTCCGCCAGCAATTGCACGCCCTGCGCAAAATTTTCCGGCAACACCTCCAGCGAGAAATCCGTGCCCGCCGATTCATTCGCCCCGATGTCATCCAAGGCCTTTTGGAACGCGATCCGGTCCAGCGATTTCGTGCCGTAAGAGAACAGTTCATCCAGCGCGCGGTCCACGCCTTCCTTGGCGGTCGGCTCCTGCACCTTCGCGTTATTTTTCACGCGCCCATGCACCGTCACCGTTCCGCTCACGGATTCTGGCTGCACGATCAGCTTGATTCCATTGGGCAGATTCGTTGTGAACGGGCTCAGCGTCGATACGGGCTCCGGCAGTTTGTCGGTCAATTTTTTCGCCCACGACGGCAGTTTCACGTTCGGATTTTTCGACGAACCGAAATTTTCCGCGCCGCCAAAACTCTTCGAAGTGATCGGTTTTCCCGATTCCTGCGGCGTCAAGATCGCCGTGACCGCATGGTCAAAATCGATGTACTTTTTGGCGACCCGGTTCACGTCGTCCACCGTCACTTTGCGCATCGCATCGATGTCATCGTCCGGCGAATTGCGCCCCTCGATCGCCACCGCGCCCGACCACGCATTGGCCAGCCCTTCGATGGAATTTTTTGCCAGCTCCGCGCTCATGATCTCATGCCGCTTGGCCGCTTCCACCAGGTCGGCACTCACGCCGTTCGTGAGTTCCGCCTGCAAAATCGATTTCACGTTCTCCAGCAGGTTCGTCGGATCGCCGCCCGTCGGAAACCCGCTGAACGCATAACCCAGCCCCGATTTCACCAGTGTTTCATATTGAAACTGCGAGAATATCGCCTTGCCGTCCGGCACCAGCCCGTACAGCTTGCCGCGCTCGCTGCTCAACACATCCGACAAGATTTGCGCCGCGGCAAAGTCAGGGTTGTCCGAACCCGGAAAGCGGAAGACCAGTGCCGTCATTCCGTATGGCAGATCCGTGTCGCGATGCAACGTCGCCGGCACCACCGTTGAAAAATTATATTCCGGGCGCGCTGGCAACGTCTTCGCCGGGATCTTCCCGAAAATTTTCCTCACCTGCGCCATCGCCTCGTCCGGCTTCACATCGCCCACGATCACCAATACCGCGTTGTTCGGCGCATACCAGTCATCATGAAACTTCCGCAGATCCGCCCCCGTGGTTTTGTCGAAAGACGGCCGCGTTCCCAGCGCATCATGATCATACGGCGTCCCCTTGAACATCGCCTCCAGCAACTGCGTGTAAAAAACATAGACCGGATTGGACAGATCCTGCGCCACCTCCTGCTCGATCGCGCCGCGTTCCTTCGTCCACAACGCCTCATCCGGCAACAGCTTCAGCATCCGCGTCGCCTCGATCCGCAGCGGCACATCCAAATTTTCCGACGGCGTCGTGAAAAAATACTGCGTCACCGCCTGCTGCGTATCCGCGTTGTCGTTGCCGCCCATCGCGGCCGAAGCCGCCGCCAGTTGGTCCGCACTCAAACCTGGGCTGCCGCGAAACATCATATGCTCCATCGCATGCGCGCTGCCCGGAAAACCCTTCGGCGTCTCGTCCGATCCCACCTTGTAATTCACCATCGTCGTCACGACCGGCGCGATCGTGTTGCGCACGATGATCACCTGCAACCCGTTCGGCAACGTCTCGCGCAAGATATCCTGCGCCCGGCTCGTTGTATTCGTCAGCAGGGCGATAACAAGGGAGCAGGTGAGCCAGCCGGCCTTCGCGGCCTTCGTTTTTAAAACATTCAAAGTCATAAGATGTTGATTTAAGACAACCTTAAACGTGCCCCGTTCAAGCGCGAGAAAAAAGTGCCATGCTGAAGTTCCCCGCTGGAGTTCAACCTTCAGGTTGCCCCGGGTTCGGAAAAAGAAAATGGAGCGCATTTTGAGAGAGTTCATAAAAAAACCATTGGAAAACCATGGGATATCCCAGTAAAAGCGTTTGAAACGCTGCGTTCGATAAATTCCCCTGAAACCGCCGCCAACCCCGACAAGGTGGACAGGGTTCGCGCTGCGACCCTGTTTGCCTGCGCAGCAGGCACTTTGTGGCATGACCACCCCAGCGTCACGCGTATATCCATACCTGTCCGTCAACGCGCCAGCGTCCCCGGAGCGTGCCTGTGTCCCGCGCCGGGCGGGATCAGCCGCAGCAACATCATCTGCAACCAACGCTCGCAAACCGCCGGCAATTGCCTTCCCACATGTCCGGTTATAAATCATCACATTTATTGTTCTCTCAAATCTGAGATTTCAAATTTCCAATTGCGGCCCGATTGAATTGGAACTCCCGCCAACCCGACGCAATTTTGGACTGCGGTGGCAAGGCCGCCGCCGCGACGCCCTGTCCACCATAGCCTTGGCGAAGGTGGACGCTTTCGTCTGCAACCAACACTCGCAAACCGCCGGTAATCGCCCGCCTGCAAACCGGTGCTACGTAAATCGCCATTCGCAAATCGTAAATCAGCCGGTTGGATTCGGTTGGATTTACTTGGATTTTCTCAAATTCATTGGCTTTTTTCACGATTTTAAGGGCGGTCCTCCGCCTGTTGGAGCGCGGGCGGCCCGCCCGCGTGTCGATGAAAAGCCCGGCCATCCCCACAACTTTCGAGAATCGAGACGCATCTTCCGCGCAACCGGAGCGGGGACAGCTTGTCCCCGCGAACTGCCGGCGCGCCGGGCACCGCCCCGGCGAGTTGTTCGGGCTCGCTGTGAAACACCGGCCCCCGCCGGATAAATACCCCTCCCTCATCTCCGCGACTCTCAGCGAGCTCCGCGCCTCTGCGTTTCTCAGAACCTCATTCATAATTTTTTTGACCGGATCAGGTCGGATTTGCCCGGATAGACCTGTTGGCAACGTCACAGTATTTTTTCTTCATACATCCTTTCCATAGTTTTTTTTGGTCCAACAAAGCCCAACAAGGCCCAACGAATGGAGCGGCTGCCCGTCCACCATATCCTCGGCGAAGATGGATGTTCGGGCGAAAGGAACCAGCCGCAGCACGCGTCTTGCCACCGACGCCCGGATCGTCTCCGCGACATGCATCCGCCCATTCGTCATTCCGAAAATCCGGCGTTCGCACATGTGCAATATGTGTCATGCACCCCGACCTTAGCATAGATCCTAGAAATCCGAATTCGTGTGGGGAATGTAACTAGCAGATTTATGCCATTTATTTTCATTTTTCCCGAGTGGGAACGCCCCCCAACGCCAAAAATCAAAAACACTTTCGCTAACGCCTGATTAAAAACGTATTACAATTTTCAACCCGGGCTAAAACCGCCCCAAATTTTCAAAAACATTGGCTTTTTGAAAGATTTTAAAAAACGAAAAGTCATCCTCATCCTCTTGCTCTTCGTCTTCCTCGCCGCCTTGAACTTGCCTTCTCCGAAGCGCCGTCGGCGCGCCATATTTGTAGAAAACCATTCCCAAGAAAACCTCCAGCTTCGTAGGAGCGGCATAACATAAGAAGCTGGCTGACCGCGCTTTCGGAATGGCCCCGGCAGTTTCATCCGGTGCGGTGTCTCGCGGATTCACCTGCTGCCGATCCAAACAATCTCAATTGTTCTCGACAAAACAGAAACCCGGAAATACCGTCGCTTTTATAATAAATTAGCGCCGCATCTCGTGGCCTGATAATGCGGTTAAACGACAGCCAGATTTTTATGACCTCTCCAAATCTAGTTCAGGGCCGGCTATCACTTGGTTCTTATATCAAAGTTTTCGTCATCGGAGCGATTGGGATTTTGCCCGTTTTGGCCACTTTTTATGGTATCGCGATTCTTGTCTCCGCAGCGCGGGGCACCAACGTTGATCTTGGCCTCGGAGCCACGTTTCCTGTTTCAGGATGGTGGCATCTTTGGCCCGTTTGGCTTTTTATGGCACTTGGCAACGCAGTTAGCATTGTCGTATCTGGATTTTTTCTTGGATTATGCAGTTATCCATTTTATGCGTGGCTATGTCGTCGCGGTTGCGGAATCGTTTTAAAGGGCAAATTTGACGTCATTCTATGATTTGACCTCTGAAGTTTAAGCGTCTATGCAAAACAAAGGCCGGCAGCCGGTACCGAAACCGACAACCTCCGGTGGCATGAAGCCGCCACGTCCGCCGCATGGCGCGGCTGTTGGCACAGATTTTGGCGATGACGAATCAGGCCAGTCGAAGCCGAGCCGGCAACCGGGAAAAGAGGCCGTCCGGATTAACTTGCCACCCAAGTCGACCGCCGCCGCGGCCGTTAAATTGCCGACGAATACAAAAGGCACAAAATGAGTGATCGAGAGTTGAAGCTGTCAAACAAGTCGACGCGGTCAGGTCACTAAGCGGCAGCAACTCAGTTTTCCACTTTGGACAGCATCCCGCACCACTATGATTCGCGAGTATTTGGCCCGCCGAAAAACTAGAAAAGTCTTGGGTAAATACGTCACCCCGGATGTGCTCGAATCCATTCTGCGAGAGGATGGTGCGAAGTCGTCGACATTCACAGCGGCCCCCATTGAATATGTGTTGGTGTTCGTTCGCGGCGATACTCCGGATGATATTTCCCAGCGCGTCGGCAAGGTTGCCGAGATTGCCATGTCACACGATGGGACTGTCCACGCTTTGATTGGCGCATTGATCATCATAGCTTTCGATAATCTTCCCGCTGCTTCATTGGCGGCAGGGAAGCGGATCGCTCTTGTCGAACATTTGAGCCGGGAGCTATCGAGCCATTTGAAGATTGTCCACGGCGCAGCCGATGGACATTATGGAAATATCGGGAGCAAAATTCGTCTTACTTACAGTTTTTTGTTGCCACATTTCGATGCCATCCTCGGCCGGTTGAGCAGTCTTGAATTCGGCCAGATTGAAGAATTTAAAAAATGATGCAACCTGTCCGGGGCAGCGGCCTGCGATTTCCACCAGAAAAATTTATGAAAAAAACCGTAACACTGCTCGCAATCCTTATGGCCTCTGTGGTTGCCCAGGCTGGCGAACTGCACGTCTCCGCCACTGAACCTATTTTCGTCATCGCGCCCGATCTTTGGCAGTCTGCCCAAGACCGCGCTCCAGTCGGTTCATTTCCTTTTGAAACCTGGCGGCTGGTCCCGCCGGCGGCCCGCAATGCACAGTGTTTGGTATCCGTTTTTGACAAAAATAAACCGGAGTTTGCCGATGGCCAGTTTCTCAAAAAATTGCTCCGCGCGGATTGCCTGCCCTATGTGAATTCTCCCGATGATTTGTCCAAGGTTGAAATCAAGGAAATGAAGATCAAAGGCGGCCTGGCCTATTATGCAAATTTTGTTGACCCCGATTTGGTGGGTAAGCCGGTTGTGAAAGACAGTTTCAAAACGTCAACCCCCGTCATTCTGGGCCTGGGAACAAATTATTTGATCAAGGTCACGATTTTCTGTGACCAGATCAATGGACCTGATTATCGTGACTCGGTTAACATCGTAGAAAGCATGAAAACAAAGTAAGTTTGGGCAGGAGAAACCAGTCGCGGGCCAGCCAATGCCAATGGGGCGGACCTCATCCGTCGCATCATCCTCGTCAATCAGATGGTGCTTTCTTTTATAAAACCCATCTGCCTGCCTCGACTTGAACAAAAATCTGCCCGTTTCCCAGCTTGTCTTTGCTTTGTTAAAAAAGGTTTCTACAAAGCACATTGGCGTTGATTGTTGAGCGTTAAATATGCTCTCTAGAAACCGTTCTTAAACCTGACGCCTCCGGCTCCCTCTCCGCCGCGCAGCGGGGGAGAGGGCCGGGGAGAGGTGGTGCTTTACTGCTAAAATCACTCGCCTTGTTCTTTTTAGAACATAAAAACGGCCACAATTCAAAAACCCGCTGCTTTGTTAAAAAAGGTTTCTACAGAGCGCGTTGAATGTTGAGTTTATCCCCATTTCTCCATGTAAATCCGCATCCATCCGTGGTTAAATTAGGAAAAATAAAGAAAATGAAGCCTGCTTGGCCACAACTTTGCGCCCTCGCCACCACGGAAATTGAAGCAATCCTCGCGGAATTGCCTCCCGACCTCCAAAAACAGGCGATTTCCCTCCCTGTGACATTTGAGTCACGACCCAATGACGGTTTGCAGGCAGACGGCATCGATTCCGACGTTTTAGGCCTGTTTATCGGCCCAGAATACGCCGAAGAAGGGGCCGCCCCCATGCCTTCCCAGATCATTTTGTTCCTCGAAAACCTCTGGGAAGAGGCAAAAGGGGATCAAAAAGTCTTTTTGGAGGAAGTTCGGACCACTTTTTTACATGAGTTCGGACATTTTTTTGGGCTTGATGAAGACGATTTAAGTGACCGTGGCCTCGAATAGGCCCGTAAACATTGAGGAAAAGTGGCTTTTAAAACACCTTAAAATTTTTTAAAAAAACTATTGCATGACCCCGTAACTATGATAATCTTTTGTCCCTTCGCGCTACTAAGCGAGTAACACGAAGCGGACGACGAAAGTCGGTTGACATCGGATACCGAGGTATCCAGCAGATTTAAATCTGATTGCCGGGTAGTTATATCGAGATTCGGCACTCGGGTTTTTTTGTCCCCAAATGTGGGGTTCAAAACCAAATCTGAATGAGTTTTTGAGTGGGTAAAACCGCTCGCTGCTCTTTGAAAATTGAATTGTGCGATTAGTAAGAGCCCCTTTAGATACAGCCAGTTAGATGGCTGTTTCTGAGGGTTTTAACCAAATAATTAGTAATATGCGTCTGATTTTACGATCAGACATATGAATCATCTAACGTATTTTTATACGGAGAGTTTGATTCTGGCTCAGAACGAACGCTGGCGGCGTGGATAAGACATGCAAGTCGAACGCTGATACTCAGGTAGCAATATTTGAGTGTTGGAGTGGCGCAAGGGTGTGTAACACGTGAGTAATCTGCCGTGAAGTCTGGGATAACTCGCTGAAAGGCGAGCTAATACCGGATGTGAATGTAAATTCAAAGTTGGGGATCGCAAGACCTGACGCTTTACGATGAGCTCGCGGCCTATCAGCTAGTTGGTGAGGTAATGGCTCACCAAGGCTAAGACGGGTAGCTGGTCTGAGAGGACGACCAGCCACACTGGAACTGAGACACGGTCCAGACACCTACGGGTGGCAGCAGTCGAGAATTTTTCTCAATGGGCGAAAGCCTGAAGGAGCGACGCCGCGTGGGGGATGAATGGCTTCGGCCCGTAAACCCCTGTCATTTGCGAACAAATTAATCTACCCAACACGTGGATTATTGATAGTAGCGAAAGAGGAAGGGACGGCTAACTCTGTGCCAGCAGCCGCGGTAATACAGAGGTCCCAAGCGTTGTTCGGATTCACTGGGCGTAAAGGGTGCGTAGGCGGTCATTTAAGTCTGACGTGAAATCTCCGGGCCTAACCCGGAAACTGCGTTGGAAACTATCTGACTAGAGGAATGGAGGGGAGATTGGAATACTTGGTGTAGCAGTGAAATGCGTAGATATCAAGTGGAACACCAGTGGCGAAGGCGAATCTCTGGACATTTCCTGACGCTGAGGCACGAAAGCCAGGGGAGCAAACGGGATTAGATACCCCGGTAGTCCTGGCCCTAAACGGTGCACGTTTGCTGTAAGCGGAATCGACCCCGCTTGTGGCGTAGTTAACACGATAAACGTGCCGCCTGGGAAGTACGGCCGCAAGGTTAAAACTCAAAGAAATTGACGGGGGCCTGCACAAGCAGTGGAGTATGTGGCTTAATTCGATGCAACGCGAAGAACCTTACCTGGCCTTGACATGCATATAGTAGAAGCCTGAAAGGGTGACGAGATAGCAATATCAGTATGCACAGGTGCTGCATGGCTGTCGTCAGCTCGTGTCGTGAGATGTTGGGTTAAGTCCCGCAACGAGCGCAACCCCTGTGTCCTGTTGCCACCCCTTAATTGGGAGCACTCTGGACAGACTGCCTCGCTTCAACGAGGAGGAAGGTGGGGATGACGTCAAGTCAGTATGGCCCTTACGGCCAGGGCTGCACACGTACTACAATGGCCGGTACAAAGGGACGCAAGACCGCAAGGTGGAGCAAATCCCCCAAAACCGGCCCCAGTTCAGATTGTCGTCTGCAACTCGACGGCATGAAGCTGGAATTGCTAGTAATGGCGCATCAGCTACGGCGCCGTGAATACGTTCCCAGGCCTTGTACACACCGCCCGTCACATCATGAAAGCCGGTTGCACCCGAAGTCGCCCCTTAAAAGGTGCCGAAGGTATGACTGGTGATTGGGATGAAGTCGTAACAAGGTAGCCGTAGGGGAACCTGCGGCTGGATCACCTCCTTTCTAAGGAGAAACCACGGGTCCGGGTTTAAAACCGGACTTCCGAGGTCGGACGACTCGCAAGAGTCGGATTTGGCTCAAGCTGATCGCACAATTCAAATTTCAAAGAGTATTGCTCTTTAAAAAATATTATCAAGTGATTGAGATCGAAACCCCTGTGGGGCTGTAGCTCAGTTGGTAGAGCGTCTGCTTTGCAAGCAGAATGTCAGGAGTTCGAATCTCCTCAGCTCCACCAATTTCACAGGCGTGTAGCTCAGTTGGTTAGAGCATGCGCTTGATAAGCGCAGGGTCACTGGTTCAACTCCAGTCACGCCTACCACTTGATATTATAAATAAAATTTTCCGGGGCAAGCAATTGGATCTAGTAGTCCAAAAGCGAACTTCGGCAGGTTCTTTGACAACTACATATAGGTAGATACTAGGGTAATAAATTACAATTCGCTGAGTTAACCATCGTAATACGATGGATTTCTTTGTGATCAAGCTACTAAGAGCTTATGGTGAATGCCTTGGTGCCAAGAGGCGATGAAGGACGTAGTAAGTTGCGATAAGCCACGGGGAGCCGCAAACAGGCTTTGATCCGTGGATCTCCGAATGGGACAACCCAGCCAGCTTTACCGCTGGTTATCGACCGGATGAATTCATAGTCCGGCGAAGCGAAACGGGGCGAAGTGAAACATCTCAGTAACCCCAGGAAAAGAAAACGAAATGATTCCGTCAGTAGTGGCGAGCGAAAGCGGAACAGGCTAAACCGGGGGGACTTGTCCTCCCGGGGTTGAGGGACCTTGATGTGATAGGTCGAGAGTTAGTTGAAGCATCTGGAAAGTTGCGCCATAGACCGTGACAGCCGGGTAAACGAAAACTCAAAACCGTCTAGAGGTATCCCAAGTAACACGGTGCACGTGAAACTCTGTGTGAATCTGTGCGGACCACCGCATAAGCCTAAATACTACTTGGCAACCGATAGTGAACTAGTACCGCGAGGGAAAGGCGAAAAGAACCGCTGTTAGCGGAGTGAAATAGAACCTGAAACCATATGCTTACAATGTGTTGGAGCCGCGCAAGCGGTGACAGCTTGCCTTTTGCATAATGAGTCTGCGAGTTATTGTCAGTGGCCAGCCTAAATGTCTTTGACATGGAGGCGAAGGGAAACCGAGTGCGAATAGCGCGACAAGTCGCTGGCAATAGACCCGAAGCGGAGGTGATCTACTCTTGAGCAAGTTGAAGCTGCAGTAACATGCAGTGAAGGACTGAACTCGTGGATGTTGAAAAATCCTGAGATGACTTGAGAGTAGGAGCGAAAGACTAATCAAACCCCGTGATAGCTGGTTCTCTCCGAAATCGCTTGAGGGCGAGTCTTATGGAAGTACCCGGCGGAGGTAGAGCACTGAATGGCTTAGGGGCCCCACCAGGCTGCCAAAACCAATTAAACTCCGAATTCCGTCGGTCTCAGTATCATAGGAATCAGGCTGCGAGGGATAAGCTTCGTAGCCGAGAGGGCAACAGCCCAGACCATCAGCTAAGGTGCCTAAATATGATTAAGTGGAAAGGATGTGACTTTGCTTAGACAGTGAGGATGTTGGCTTAGAGGCAGCCATCATTTAAACAGTGCGTAATAGCTGACTCATCGAGCGAGGTCGCGCCGAAAATGATTGGCGATTAAATCATATACCGAAGCTATGGATTCCAGAGGTTTTCGAATCTTTGGAGTGGTAGGAGAGCGTAATCTGTGCAGCGAAGGCGAACGGAAACGGACGCTGGAGCGCAGATTAGTGAGAATGCAGACACGAGTAGCGATAAAGCAGGTTAGAATCCTGCTCGCCGTAAACCCAAGGTTTCCTGGGCCAGGTTCGTCCTCCCAGGGTTAGCCGGGAGCTAAGATGAGGCCGTAAGGCGTAATCGATGCACATCAGGTTAAATATTCCTGAGCCCTTCAGGGTTAAGGCTGCGAATGACGTATGGGAAGACATCAACTAGGCAATCGAATGCTGAGCTTAGGTTTCGACCGAAGCGTATTGGTGGGTTCCTGTATCTAGAAAAGTTTGCAGTTGTTCCCCCGATGGCCCGTACCGTAAACCGACACAGGTGGGTGAGTGTAAGCGCACTCAGGCGCGCGAGAGAGACCTCTCTAAGGAACTCGGCACATTAGCCTCGTAACTTCGGGAAAAGAGGTGCTCACTTCGGTGAGCCACAGTAAATTGCGTTTAGCGACTGTTTAACAAAAACACAGCTCTCTGCTAAGTCGTTAAGACGACGTATAGGGAGTGACAAGTGACCAATGCGGAAAGATTAAGAGATTTTGTTAGCCGCAAGGCGAAGCTCGGTCTTTAAGTCCCCGTGAATGTCGGCCGTAACTATAACGGTCCTAAGGTAGCGAAATTCCTTGTCGGGTAAGTTCCGACCTGCACGAATCTTGTAACGACTGAACGACTGTCTCGGAGAGGATCTCGGCGAAACTGTAATTGCGGTGAAGATGCCGCATACCCGCAGTAGGACGGAAAGACCCTATGCACCTTTACTGTAAGCTCGTATTGTGTTCTGGTTATTTATGCTTAGCGTAGGTGGGAGACTTTGAAGTGGGCGCTTCGGTGCTCATGGAGTCGCAATGTGAAACACCACTCTTAAATAATTAGGATTCTAACCACACTCTGTAAGCCAGATGTGGGACAGTGCGTGCGGGTCAGTTTGACTGGGGCGGTTTCCTCCCAAATGGTAACGGAGGAGCGCTAAGCTTAGTTCAGCACGGTTGGCAACCGTGCGTTGAGGGTATGGCTATAAACTAGGTTGACTGTAAGACCTACAAGTCGAGCAGATGCGAAAGCAGGCCCAAATGATCCGACGGTTTAATGTGGAATTGCCGTCGCTCATCGGACAAAAGGTACGCTAGGGATAACAGGCTGATCGGTTCCAAGAGTTCATATCGACGAACCGGTTTGGCACCTCGATGTCGGCTCATCGCATCCTGGGGCTGGAGAAGGTCCCAAGGGTCCGGCTGTTCGCCGGTTAAAGCGGTACGCGAGCTGGGTTCAGAACGTCGTGAGACAGTTCGGTCCTTATCCACTGTGGGCGGAGGAAACTTGAGGGGTTCTAACCTTAGTACGAGAGGACCGGGTTAGACGCACTTCTGGTGTGGCAGTTGTTCCGTCAGGGGCATCGCTGCGTAGCCATGTGCGGAAGAGATAAGCGCTGAAAGCATCTAAGTGCCAAGCTCATCCCAAGATAATGTTTCCCGGACGCAAGTCCCTAAAGACCACGGGCAGACTACCCGTTTGATAGGTTAGGAATGTAAGTGCCGCGAGGTACTCAGTTGACTAATACTAATCGGTCGTGCGGCTTGATTGCTTTTTCTAAAATTTATTTTAGATCTGCAATTTCGACTCGCGAATTGTGAATCACCCATAGACTCCTATATGTAGTTTTCAGAGAATTGCCGAAGCCCGGTAATGTTCTTTAAAACATAAAATTTTGTACGTTCAAAGACACGTACACACCAATTTGGTGGCAATACCGCAGTGGTCCGACCCGTTCCCATTCCGAACACGGCCGTCAAACACTGCATGGCCGATGGTAGTGGTTGTATAGCTTCCGCGAGAGTAGGTAGCCGCCAGTCTTTCAAAAAACCCGAAGAACCCGTTTCTTCGGTTTTTTTATTTTCACAAGCAAACTCTTCCTGCCGCTGGCAGGTGTGGTTTGCTCAAAAAGATTTCATTCAAGATGAGGATTATTGGCTTCTGCCGCCGTTTGGTGGCCGTTATGTTGGGGCAGGTGTATTATTTCCATGACCCCTCCAAATTGGCACCAGAAGATATTTGAATTGGCGCGCCTGCGCTTCTCGGAACTACCGTTGCCTCAGGATTTACATTCGCGTTTGCTATTTATTAAACACGGGGAGATTCACTGCCGGATGTTCTTCTCAAATGGTGCAGACGCAGACAAGCCTTCGCAGTCGGATTATCTGATTTGGAAGCGAATTGCAGATATTAAGGACACCCCCGCAGAAGCGTATGCCGTGGCTTCGCTCGTCATTGGAATGGAGCCTTAGGTGATCAGACTTGGGCAATGAGTGTAAGCGGGGCGGCGCGGAGCGATCCGCATGAAACGTGCTGGCTTCAACGGGTTTCATTCGACACAGAGTCACGTCAGATTCTGGGCCATGAATTCTGGCCCCATGACGATTTACGACATCCCAATGCGCTTCTGCCCTGTTAGAGTTTACGTGTGCGCTGATACGCCTAAAAGCGCCATCATCTCTGGTCGTTGATTGCTAGCAATTCGGCTATTTTCCGACGGGACCAAGCTCTTCTGATTTCCTCACCTCGCAAAAATCTGCCGGATCACATCCTCGATCGGCACTTCCTGGATATCGATGTCCGTCACCGGCAGATCATCCAGCAACGCCTTGCACGTCGCGATCACCCGGTCACGTTTCACCTTGAATTTGATCGCCTCCGGCGTTTTCTCCACCACCTCGCCATAGGTCGCCAGCTTTTCATCCGTCAGCCCCTCCGGCTTCTCACACTGAATGGTGACCAGTTTAAAATCCGCAAACCGGTCCACGATTTCGCTCAACTTCCCGTCAAAAAATAATTTTCCATGATCAATGATGATCACCCGCTCGCACAACGCCTGGATGTCCGCCATGTAATGGCTCGTCAGCAAAATTGTCGTCTTCTGCTCCGCATTATGCCGGCGGATAAAATCGCGCACCGTCTTTTGCGACGTCACATCCAGCCCGATCGTCGGCTCATCCAGAAACAAAACCTTCGGCTGATGGAGCAGGGAGGCGATCAACTCCATCTTCATCCGTTCGCCCAGGGAAAGTTCGCGCACGCTGACGTTCAACTTCTCCTTCACCCCCAGCAATTCCGTCATTTCCCCCACCGTGCGCTCAAAGCGCTCCTGCGGAATCCCGTAAATTTTTGCATTCAGCTCCAACGATTCCCGTGCTGGCAGATCCCACCACAACTGGTTTTTCTGCCCCAATACCAGCGCGAATTGATGACGATACGCATCCGCCCGTTCCCACGGCCGATGCCCCAGCACCTTCGCATCCCCGCTCGTCGGATAAAGTAACCCCGCCAACATCTTGAGCGTCGTCGTCTTGCCCGCCCCATTTGGCCCAAGAAAACCTACCAACTCGCCCGGCTCGATCTTAAAACTGACGTCATTGACGGCGATCGTCTGCTCGTATTGCCGGTGGAAAAGCCCCCGGACCGCCCCCTTGAAACCAGGTTGCTTCTTGTATGTACGAAAAGCCTTCGTCAGGCCGTTGACTTCGATGGCAGGCATGAAATGTTCCCAGCAATTAATAGTAGATTGCCCACCTTGTCCAGCCACGCCGTAGGGCAGGCTTTCCAGTCGCCAGATCCTTCCTTCAATCACTGGCACGCTTTCGTCAAAAACAGTCGTAATTTCTCAACCAATGGGCGGCGGCTGTGTCCGCAGGACCAGCCGCCGCGCGCCCAAATCGGGAACGGTGTTGAAATACTCAAAAGAACTCGCTGCGAGAACGGATCGCCGAGCTCCAGCTCGGCCCGAAACAACATTGTCTTCAAATAAATCGCACAACTCTTGATGTTTCTTCTAAAAACAAAAAATGGGCGCCAGCCAAAGGCCGGCACCCATCTAAATTAAAACCCGTTCAGCGCGTAAGCTGCTTCTCCAAATAATGCACCACTTGGCGCACATTCGAATCCACTTCCATGCGGTCCTTCACCAGACGGCAGGCATGCAGCACCGTTCCGTGATCACGGCCGCCGAACGCTTCGCCGATCGTGTTCAGCGAACTCTCCGTCATCTGCCGGGACAGATACATGGCGATCTGCCGCGGAAAAGCGATGTTCTCCGGCCGGCGCTTGCTCGTCATGTCCGCCAAACGGATGTCAAAATGTTCCGCCACCTTCTTCTGGATGACCTCGATGCTGATCGTCTGCCGGCCTTCTTCGTGCAGGATCTCGCGGAGCAAACCTTCCACCACTTCGATGGTCAGTTTCTTGCCCGTCAGCGAAGCATATGAAGCCACGCGGATCAGTGCGCCTTCCAGCCGGCGGATGTTCGTGCGGATGCGCGTCGCCAGGAAATTGATCACGTCCTCCGGCAGGGTGACATTCATGAACTGCGCCTTCTTCTGCAAGATGGCCAGGCGCATTTCGATATCCGGCGGCTGCAGGTCCGTCACCAGACCCCATTCAAAACGGGAAACCAGGCGGTTTTCCAAACCTTGGATCTCGCTGGCCGGCCGGTCGCACGTCAGCACGATCTGCTTGTGCGATTCATGCAACGCATTGAACGTATGAAAAAATTCTTCCTGGATGCGCTCCTTGCCGGCGAGAAACTGGATATCGTCGATCAACAGCACATCCGTCTGCCGATATTTCTTCCGGAATGTCACCAGCTTGTTGTTCTGGATCGCGTCGATGTATTCGTTCGTGAACTTCTCGGAGGAGACATACGCTACCCGCGCGCCCTTGCGGGTGCTGGCTACATGCTGGCCGATCGCGTGCAGCAAATGCGTCTTGCCCAGACCCACGCCGCCGTAGAGAAACAGCGGGTTATAAGATTTGCCCGGGGCTTCCGCCACCGCCTTGGCCGCGGCAAAAGCAAAATTGTTATTGGCCCCCACGACGAACGTCTCGAACGTGTTCTTCGGGTTGAAATGCAGGTCGCCATTCGCGGCCGCTTTCTCCGCCTCAGTTTCCTTCCTGGCTTTGGGAGCAGGTGCTACCGGGGCGGGCAGGGTGATCGGCGTGACTGGCAAGGTACCGTTCGTGACCTTGAACTTGACCTGCAGGCGGGCGCCGGCGGCGATCGCCACCGCGTCCTGCATCAGGCTCAGATAATTGTCCTTGAGCCACACTTCACAAAATTCATTGGGCGCCTCGATGGTGAGGTGATGCCCGTCCACCGCACTTGCGCGCAGCGGGGCGAACCACATGTTGAATGTGTCCCGGCTCAACTTGACGCGTAAATGTTCCTGCGCCGTGTTCCAAATTTTTTCTGCGGAAATCTGCATATTTTGCCGCCATTACCCGAAATTCAGTGTTTATTCACTTCGCTTGATTGCCGGCCTTTTTACCTGTGCCGCACACCAGTCAACCGTGCAACTTGCCGTCATTCAAGCGAAAATTTCATCTGTTTGTTTATAACCGGCGCGTTGAGATGGTTTCGTATGTTTTAAATCATTAATTTAGAACAACTTAAATACTCGCCGCGTTCGGGTCACTTCCAACCGGATGACAATCGTCCCGTTGTTCTGAATAGTCGTGAACAGCGGTAGCGTTTTTAAGGGATAGCCCCGAATCTTTCGAGGACAACATATTAACTCTTGTTCGCAAGTTATTCACACCCGTGCAATTCGCCTTGATTTACACGGGTTTGGCTTAAATGAGTGCGCTGATTTCATATTTTTTCAACCGATTGTTTTCCCGCTCATTGAACATTTCCGACCTTCTCACCCTCTATTCCCGGAACCGGCTGCTTATCAAAAAGGTCATCCATCAAAACATTTGCTTATACTTTGTTTTGTATGTTGACGCCAATAAGAATGTATGATTAACTGATTGCAGTTGCAGGACATCATAACCCGGCAACTTGATCTTTGAATTTACAATTTCGGTTCCGGCCGAGTGCAGCCGGAACGCGAGTTCTCCGTAACCTTACGTTGTGCTCATTCTGAATTCCCCGGACCTTTCGGCCATCCTCTGGCTGACTGGTCCGGTTTTTTCTTTCTAGGATGGCTGTCTTTTCAATTTCCCCCTTATTTCACAGACCATGGCTGGATTGTTTTTGTCGCAAGGACGGTTCCGGCTTTCCCGTAGGGCAGGCTTCCAATCTGAGAAAACCTTTCTAAAACCCGTCGACTTAATGGGCGGCGGCTGCCTGTCCCGCCGTAGCCTTGGCGAAGGCGGATGTTTGGGTGAACGGGACCAGCCGCAACGCGTGGCTCGCAACCGCAGCATCCGCTTTTACCTGCCACTGCTGACGAAGAATCATCTCCAAAGCAGTCGTTTTCAAAATCTCCCCATAAATTCGCGAAAATTAGTGCAATTCGCGTCAAAGCCTTTCCTCCATCCGTGTCCATCCGTGGTGAGTTTTACAGAACCCTTTATTTACTAGGGTTTGCTCATCCGATGGACGGCCACTGTCAGCAAAAATGTCAGTAACGGGGCGAATGGTCAAACTATTCGACACCACTGGCCAGAACTTGCTGAAACTTTGCCACCACTTGCGTTCATAAACGCCATGGAAACGGGACTGGTATCTCAAAAGAGAAAGCCAGATATGAAAACGAAATACACCATGTTCCTACGCGGCGAAATGTTCTATATGCAGGACAGCGCGACCGGCAAACAGACCAGCCTACGCACCAAAGACGAAGAGGAAGCCACCAGCCTGCTAAACGCCCGCAATGCAGCGCAGCAGCAGCCAACGCTAAACCTCCACCTTGCCCGCGCCTACCTGTCAGCCAGCGACCCCGCTTTCGTGGAGCGCACATGGCAGACCGTCATGGAGCAACTGCAATCACGCGGCAAGGATAGCAGCCGCGAGCGTTATACTAACGTGTTCAAGTCATCCAGCTTTGACGCCCTGCGCAAAAAGAAATTGCTGGAAACCACCGCCGATGATTTCTTTGCAGTGTTCAAAGATGGCAAAGTCTCCATTGTGTATTTTCTCAAGCGGCTGCACAACTTCGCCTTGAGTTTAGGCTGGATTGCCCTGCCCGTAGTTGCCCCCTACCTTTGGCCGAAATACGAAGCCAAAGACCGGCGCGGCATCAAGCAGCTCGAACACCAAAGCGTTTTAGCCAAGGAGAAGAAAGCCGAATGGAAGCTGTATTTGGAATTGTTATGGGAAACCGGCGCAGCACAGGGAGACGCCGCCGCCATGACCACCGAGGATGTTGACTGGCAGAGCCGAACGATTACCTATTTTCGCAAAAAAACCGGCTCGCGGGCGCAGTTCACCATTAGCAAGGCACTGGAAACGGTCTTAGGCCACTTGCCGACCACCGGCCCCCTATTCCCAAACTTGTCGCAATTCACCGCCAGTGACCGCGCCAGCCGCTTTCGCCGCCGTTGTGAGCGAGCGGGCGTGTCGGGCGTAACGCTCCACAGCTACCGTTACGCATGGGCAGAACGTGCGAAAACTTGTGGCATGCCAGAGCGGTTTGCGCAGGCGGGTTTAGGGCATAACAGCAAGGCGGTTCACCGCTCCTACGCTAAGAAAGCGCAAATCATTGTGCCGTCCCTTGAAGAATATGAAAAGAGGGCAGCTACGATACAGCAAACGGCAATCGCCGCCTAAAAATACCAAAAACGAAGCGGTTGAGTCTCCGGCGACTCAACCGCTTTTGGTGTTTATTGGGGACTCTCGCGTCCCCAAACCCAGCGACCAGAGGCATGAGCCTCTGGACTTACAGTTGGCTTCGCTGATGGCCGCCTGGTTCTAATCTAAACTCCTTCCCAAAGGCCATGGCCAAATAGTGTAGAGGCCTCGAATGTTTCCATCGTAAAAGTAAACTCTTTAATGATGTGCTCGCCAGATTTGGCGGGCGCTTGTTGCAAATTTAATTCTTCGTTTACGATTTTGGCCAAGGCGTCGAAATCATCATCTTTTTTCGAGTTAATATACTTCACCGTGTTGTACATGAGTCCAAGGGTCCTGCGGATCACATGTTTGCGGTGAGTTTGCACATTAACAAAAATGTCCATTTTCACCTTGCGAAAAATTCGTTCACAAAGGCGCAGATCATGAATGTGGTGGGGCCAAGTGCTGCGAGGATTTTCTATTTCGGGCTTTAAGCGGGCGTAACAATTGGCAATGAAGATGGAATGCCCAATAGCTGCGTGAATTTTACCTTGTTTGAATTTTTCTGTTGCGTCGTCGTAATTTTCAACATGGACAACTTTTGGCGGAATTGCGTCCCCCATGAGCCTATCGAGCACGCTTCTGTAATTTGCGTTGACCAAACATCCCACCCGAAAATCAGGTTCATTTTGAACGCATGTCTTTAGTTTAGCTGCCAAACTCTCCCAATTAAAATGTTCCCCCGGAAAAATTCCAGAAACAGGAACTTCTTCGATTTTGCAAATTTTTTGAACCTTATCGGTTTCTGGAATTTCATCTGGTGGTCGAGGAGCGATTATTAAATCGACTTCGTTCCTTTCTAAGGCGGCAAAACATTCTGCCACGTGCTTCTTCACAACAAGTTCGACAGTAATTTCAGACTTATTTAATTCGGGGTGCTTTTTTAACAAAAAAACCAAAATGTGCTCAGACGCATTTTTTATGACAGCAAATCGAACCGTGGCAACCCCCTCGCTGTAGTTTTGCAATAGCTCTGCCGCAAGAATAATACGACTCACGGAGTCATCATGCCAAGGAGGTGGCACGTTCTTTTTTTTTGCTTCAATCCATTTGAAAATGGTGACGCGACTTAATTTCGGGAGGCGCCCCGTGTCGTTCAGAAATTTCGCAAGTTGAGCTGGCCCATGTTTGGAAGACAGCTCAGCAATGCGGGAAAGCGCCTCTTGTAATTTGTGATTCTCCTGATGATTTTTCATTTCCCAAGTTTTTCCGCAACAAGAATTGCAAATGCGTTCCGTTGCGCAACAAAAAAACTCGTTT
>DASZCA010000164.1:0-2982 GCA_035943555.1 Verrucomicrobiia bacterium | reverse complement strand
TATTCCTTGGGCGTCTCGTTTGGCAGCGATGGCGGCATCAGCGATGTCATCCCCGGTTCACCCGCAGACAAGGCGGGCATCGGTCCGGCCATGAAACTTGTGGCCGTGAACGGTCGTGCGTGGTCCGCAAAAATTCTCCGCGACGCCGTTAAAGACGCCGCCACCAACAGCGTACCGATCGAACTGCTCGTCCAGTTCAACGACTATTACAAAACCTACGCGCTTGATTATCACGAAGGTGAAAAATATCCCTTCCTCGAGCGCAACCCGGCCAAGCCCGACTTGATCGCGGACATTGTCAAACCGCTCACGCCGGAACCGGTCGCGGATTCTACTGGCAAGAAATGAGCCCACGCTCCACCTTCCAAACAAATGGACCCGGCTGATAAATCTGAAATCGTGGCGAGCCTCGACGCGATGACGTTCAACGAGATCCAGTTGGTGCTCGCCGAGAAACGCACCGCCTTGTCCACCTTGCGCACCGGCGTCGCCATCTTCGCCTTCCCGCTCTCGGTCTTGAGCGTGCTCATCGCCACGTCAAAGGCCTACAAGATCGAGGACGTGCTGCAATGGATGATTCCCCTGCTATTGCTGAATCTTGGCCTGATCATACTCGCCATTTATCTCATTTCCCTCGCCATCCACCGCATCCGCCACTACGACCGATTGATCCTTGGATTCAAACGCAAATACGGCCGGTTGGCGGAATTGTTGGATTAAATCACGACGGGCTTGCTGACGCCTCTTTGTGTTCCACGTAACTTTCGCCGGGCGGCAAGTTTTTGCTCGTGCCGCGATACAATCCCCACTTCGGGCGGTAGCTGGTAGCGGCCGGCCGGTAGATCGCCACATTCGTCACCCCTAAAAAGTCATCACCGTTCACAGAAACGAAAATCGCCCCGTCCTTTGTACCGTTGCTCTGGCTGGAAGGCTTGAGGCGGATGCGCACATTTTCCCAAACGCCGGGTGACCAGTTGAATTTTCGGACGTTGGTGAACCCGCGCGCGCCGCCTGACCAATAGTGGACGCACGCATTGCCGGTGCCGGCGAGTATTGAAATCGTCACCAACGGCGCATCATTTTCGCCATCGATCGCCTTTACTTGAAAGACATGGCAGAAATTTCCACTGCCGTAGAAATTCGTGCTTGTGCGCCACGTCGTCGCATATTCAAACATCTCGCCGGGCTTTTGATGCGGGCCGATGCCCTTGACCTCGGCACGTTGGCGGGTCGTATCGCTCCGGTCACGATCGCCATCCCACCAATCGCCGGCATTATAGCGCAGCGTCATCCGCACCGCATTCCTGCCTGTATCGGTGATGTTCGTAAAACCATCCGGTACAAACTTCTTTTCCGCGACCAGATATTTTACAACTGGTTCCTCAACACCTTCAAAGCCAGCCAGATTGGTCGCCGTCAAAGCGAACGCAGGCATGGCCATCACGCCAAAGACCAGGATTGCCATCAAGAGCTTCATGGCAAGGAGGACGGAAACCGGCCCGCGCCGGTTACTTTGCCGCCGTGAATTTATACAGGACCACGCCGTGCGCCGGAATCGCCACCGGCAGCGTGCCTGGCAATGTATCCACATCCGCCAGATTTTTCTGGCGCCACAAGTCACGAACATGCTGCTTGCCGGCCAGACCGAGCGGGGCAAATTCATTGAATGACAAATCCACCGGGTGCACGCCCAGATTAAAGAAGCCGATGGCATGACCGCCGTCTGCCAGGTCCTTTTTATAAACGCGCACCGTGTCATGGGTGATCGCGCACATCGCTTCCTTGCCCAGCGGATCTTGATCGATCGCCAGCACCTCGTCATTGCTCAACAGGCCCAACGTGAAGGCGTCAAATTTTTCCATGTCGCAACCGATCAGCAACGGCGCGGATAGCAGGCACCACAAGCTGATGTGCGTGTATTGCTCATCCGCGGTCAAACGCGTCGGGTGCGTTCTGCCCCAACCGACCTCGCCCACGATCAACATGTCAGGATCGTTCCAGTTGCCCGGCTTGGCGAGCGGCGCGGCCTTGTCCTGCTTGAACCCGATGCTGCTCATGCTGCGCCACGTATCGATGATGTCACCCGTCGTGCGCCAGCTATTGCCGTTCACCGAGCCGCCCCAGTTCCATACATCTGACATGCCATACTGGCACAGGCTGAAAACGATATCGCGTTTTTGTTCGCGCAAAAATTTGCCCATGAGACGGTAGGGATAGATGGCAACTTCGATATCGCTCTTGCCCTTGCCTTCCGACCATGAAGGAATATTGCTGGCTGTCGCATCCTTGCCGTCAGCGATGCCGCCATAACTGCACCAGTCGTATTTCAGATAATCAAAACCCCACTTCGCATACGTCTGGGCATCTTGCTGCTCATGCTGGAAGCTGCCGGTGCAACCGCCGCAAGTCCATGGTCCGGGTGAAGAATACAACCCGATTTTCAACCCTTGGCCGTGAACATAATCCGCCAACCCTTTCATGTCCGGAAAACGGGAGTTCGGCACGACAAAGCCCTTGGCATCCCGAAACTCCCCTTGCAATGTCGGATCTTTGGAGTCGCGATGGTTTTCCCAAAAGTCATCGATGTTGATGTACGTCCAGCCGTGATTGATGAGGCCGCTCTTCACAAGCGCATCCGCCGCGCTTTTCACCCGGGCCGCCGAAACCGCGCCCGCAAAACAATTCCAGCTATTCCACCCCATGGGCGGCGTCAGCGCGATCTGGTCGCCGCAGACGATGCGAAATTTCTTTTCCGCCGAGCCAAGAATGTTTTTCGCGCGCAGCGTAACCTCAAATTCACCTTTGGACTTAACAACACCGGTGATATGGCCAGTTTTGGGATCGAGTTTTAAACCGCTCGGAAGATGCTTGGCGGAAAATTTCATGGGCCGCTCGCCGGTTGCCGGAATCGTATAGAGGAACGGCGACCCGGGCCGCACTCCGAACACATCCGCTCCATTGATGCGCGGCGTAGCTGGTGCC